>CAMYVI010000018.1 GCA_947302185.1 uncultured Lachnospiraceae bacterium | reverse complement strand
TAATATATCCCGTGATCATTCTGTATTCATCATACATGTCACGATACCGAAAATACTCCTGTGTTCTGGTCATTCCCTGCCGGTAATGCTTCATCTGGTAGTCATACATGATTTTTGAATAGTGAAGGACCATAAAGACAGATACCGCAATGATGATGCTTCCCGCAATGCGTCCCCGTTTTCCGGAAAATGCCGTCTGTAAGACATAAACGATCCCGGGAAGAATCAGAGAGTAATATGCAGTTTCATAGCGGTTAATGTTTTTATACCATGCAACCAGGCCCAGAAACATTATGAATGCAAGAAATGCCGGGCACCAATAAATCCCCGTTCCGCTTCCTGTCAAAGGATTCTTCTTTTTTTTGACAAAACAGTAGATTCCTATACAAATAACAACGGCACAGGCGAGAATAAACAACCACATAACGACCGAATTCAGTGCCGAATCATGATTCATCGTATTCGGATTGTCGAGAAAAGCGAACTCTTTCAGTCCGGTAGGAGTTTTCTGATGCGGGAACAGTATATGCCGCACCGACCGAATGACTTTCTTCAAAATCCATTCTGTATTCACAACGTCATTTGGCAGATTGAACGCGATATTGAGCATAAGATTGAAGATGAAGTACCTCGGTGAGAGCGACGGAATCAGAAACTGCGTACTGGATTCATTGGCGGCAAATCTCCCGAAGGTTATAATGTTTCTGATCAGTTCCGGCAGGACTATAATTCCGGCAGGCACTATAACGCCGGCTGAACACAGTGCAATATCCCGTATCCGGTCTTTTCGTGCAAGGCAGCAGATCACGAGCCATCCTGCAAATACCAGAATTCCGAAAAGCACCGATGCCTTGGCGGCGTAAGCCAGTCCGCATATGATACCCATCAGGATAATCCTGAAGACTGTCTCTGCCCGCCACACGATCCCATTCGAATCAATGAACCACAGAGTCAGGTATGCAAAGAACATCAGCCAGAGCCCAGCAAAAAGATCCACCTGCACATTCAGCGCTTCTCCGAAGACAATAGGTGAAGCTGCATAAATCAGAGAAGCCAGCGAGGCCCACAGACTGTTGCAGCCGATTTTAACTGATATCCTGTATATGAGCAGTATAGTCACAATGTATGAAAAAGTCTGAAGCAGATTCAGGAACCTGTCGCTGCTGCCGGACAGCAGATAAACATGCAGATTTACGAACTCAGCCAGATACGGATCTGAAATCTGGCTTATGTCATGACATGCGTAATGCGCAACGCTGCCGTTTTGCAGCCAGTGCATGATCCGTGGCAGATGGTAAGACATCCCGTCATAATTGTTCGGTGTTGATGTCAATGAAAAAAACACTGCCTCGGCACACAAAAATGCCGTAAGTGTATTCAAAGACAACAAACGCGGTCTGCGGAACCTGAAAAGTTCTTTTAAGTCTTTCGTTTTCAATCCGTATCTGCCCGAAAGAACATACACGAATACCATTTGCAGGCTACATAAAATGATCCAAACCGACAGAATCTGAGTAAATCCTATTTTTCTGAAAAGAGAAAGGGTTTCCACACTTAAAAATGTGTACAGAACAGTGACCGTGACCGACGCTATTGCGCATAACCACGAATCTTTTATCCCATATTCATTCAAACAGATTGAAAATATCAGAAATGACAAAAGGAATGACAGAAATAATAATACGAACATGCTTTTCCCTCATCAGCATGATGAACTGTGACTTACCAATAAAATATAATATCTACTCATTAATATTTCAAGTCCTGTTCTGTCAGAACCTGAAAAACTCTCCGGATCAGCCGTTTGACTTTCAGCCTGATAAGAAAGAAGCTGCCGCATCAGGCTGCGAATCAACCATACTCTGCAGACATTTAAAGATAACATCTGCGATATAGTACTGCTCCTTAGCGACAACTTCTTTTGTTTTATTCTTTATCTATACGTTTACCGTCCGGATTTCTGAACAGTCTCAGGCACGTCAATTAATCGTGCGGATTGTTATTTTTCAGGATGACATCATGGCTGCCCCCCTCAACGATCGATGTCGAGGAGACGACTGTGAGTCTTGCCTTCTGCTGAAGCTCCGGTATTGAAAGAGCTCCGCAGTTGCACATCGTCGAGCGGACCTTGTAAAGCGTTGTTCCCACGCCTTCTGCCAGTGTTCCCGCATAAGGAACATAACTGTCAACGCCCTCCTCAAAGCTCAGTTTTGAAGCTCCTCCGAGATCATATCTCTGCCAGTTGCGTGCACGGTTTGACCCTTCACCCCAGTACTCTTTCACGTAATTCCCGCCGACACGAAGCTTGCTTGTCGGACTTTCATCAAATCTTGCAAAATAGCGGCCGAGCATAACAAAATCCGCTCCCATAGCCAAAGCGAGTGTAATGTGATAGTCATGCACAATTCCGCCGTCTGAACAGATCGGGATATAAATACCTGTCTGTTCATAGTATTCGTCTCTTGCCTTAGCCACTTCGATGACTGCAGTAGCCTGTCCGCGGCCGATGCCCTTCGTCTCACGTGTTATGCAGATCGAACCGCCGCCGATACCGATTTTAACAAAGTCAGCACCCGTTTTGGCGAGGAACAGGAATCCCTCTCTGTCGACGACATTGCCTGCACCCACTTTGACACTGTCACCGTAATGTTCGCGAATCCAGCCGATCGTTCTGCTCTGCCACTCACTGAAGCCCTCGGAAGAATCAATACAGAGGATATCGGCACCCGCTTCAACAAGCGCAGGTACACGCTCTGCATAATCTCTTGTATTGATACCGGCACCGACGACATAACTCTTGTTGGCATCAAGAAGCTCGTTGACATTTTCCTTATGGCTGTCATAATCCTTACGGAAAACAATGTACTGCAGTCTGCCCTCTTCATCGATGAGCGGAAGCGTATTTATCTTATTATCCCAGATAATATCGTTGCAGTCGTGGAGGCTGGTCGTCGCCGGAGCAGTGACCAGACTCTCAAGAGGAGTCATGAACTCTGTGACCTTGAGCTCCGTGGACATACGGGAAAGTCTGTAATCTCTTGATGCAACAATTCCGAGAAGTTTGCCGTGCGCTGTTCCGTCATCCGTTATAGCGACCGTCGAGTGTCCTGTCTTGGTCTTCAGATCAAGAACATCTGCAAGTGTTGCATGCGGAGGAAGATTGGAATCGCTGGTGACAAACCCTTTCTTATAGGCTTTTACGCGCCTGACCATGTCAGCTTCCTGCTGAACTGTCTGTGATCCGTAAATGAATGAGACGCCGCCCTGCTTTGCCAGGGCAATGGCAAGCTTTTCTCCTGATACGGATTGCATAATGGCAGAAACCATCGGGATGTTCATTTTGAGAGGGCATTCCTCAACGCCCTTTTTATACTTAACAAGCGGAGTTTCCAGAGACACAGCTGCCGGCACGCACTCTGAAGACGAATAACCGGGAACAAGCAGATATTCACCAAATGTACGGGATGGTTCCGTGAAGAAATAAGCCATTTGCACTCTCCTTTATTATAGTATGTTTTCGATATTGGGAGATATTTTAACGCATCTGTTCAAAAATCACAACTGTTAAATTCTCTTTTTTATGTAATTGCGTGATTATTGAACAGGCATATAGAAAATCCCCTGAGAACAAAGAATGAAGAAGCAGGCAGAGGAACCGGCCGGCTCATGTTTGATAACACGAGGATGCGCCGGTTACTTTTCAAGCTCATACATGAGGATAGACATAGCGGAAATTGCCGCCGTCTCAGTCCTCAGTATTCTTCTGCCGAGAGTAATAATCTGAGCGCCCGCTTCCCTTGCGGCCTCCACCTCGGAAGAATCGAATCCCCCCTCCGGTCCGATGAACACGGCCACAGACTCATCAGGTCCGATTCGGCCTATAAGCTCCCTGGTCTTCGAAATATCCTCCGCGCATTCATAAGGAAGAAGAATGTGATTCAGGCCTTCGGCTTCGGACAGTGCTTTCCCGAATGTCATGACCGATGCCACCTCCGGTATAAGTCCCCGTTTAGCCTGTTTCGCCGCGGC
Source organism: uncultured Lachnospiraceae bacterium (assembly GCA_947302185.1). The sequence continues at coordinate 13,713 of CAMYVI010000018.1, read as the reverse complement.
TTCCGCTATGCTCTGCCATCTCCTCACTTTGCCCTCTGCTTTTTTCTCATCCAGTTTCAGGACGCACCTTTTCATCCTGACCGGAACGATCCGATATACTCCGAGCTCGACCGCTTTCTGGACGATCAGTTCCATCTTGTCGAACTTCGGAAGACCCATATACAGGGTAATCCGGTTCGTCAACTCTGCCCCGCTCTCCTCCGTGAACAGCACATCGGCAAGGATTTCATCTGCCGCTGTCTCTCTGATCCGGCATGTCGCGACCCGGCCCGTCTCATCGACCGCCTCGATATCCTCTCCTGCTTTCATGCGCAGAACATTTCGGATGTGGTTAACGTCACTGCCGGTCACAGTGAGAACTCCTTCTGAAATCTGATCTGAGTCAATAAAAAATCGAAACATAGACTTTCACCTCTACCGTAAACAGGCAGTCGCAAAATTCTGTTGCCTGCGAAAATTATCCGCAGATTTCCGCAAATGCCCCTGCCATCAACACATACATTCGAACATTTCAAATCGCTCAGTACTGAGCGATTATACTCTCCCACTCGCCCATCGGGACTTCCTCAACGATCGTAAGGCCTGCTTTTGCGATTGCATCGCGGACGACCGGGGCATGTGTCTGCAGGATGCCGGATGTTATGTAATACCCTCCCTTTTTCAGATGACCGGGTACCTGCGGCGTGATGTCTGCCAGAATCTCCGCAATGATATTTGCCACAACGATATCATAGTTCCCGCCCGCTTTCTGCTGAACGTTCGTCTCCCGTGCAATATCCCCCATACAGTATTCAAATGCCGCCTGATCTATCTCATTCTTCTCCAGATTCTCTGCAATTGCCGGCAGGACATTTTCATCCAGATCTGTCCCGAACACATATCCTGCGCCGCTTTTTAATGCAACGATTCCTAAAATTCCGCTTCCGGTTCCGATATCAAGCATACGCATACCGGGCTTCAGATATTTCCGGATACCTCGAATCGCAAGCTGAGTAGATTCATGTTTCCCCGTACCGAACGCCATCCCGGGATCAATATGGAGTACCATCTCCTCCGTACCTTCAGCAGGCACTTCTTCCCATGAAGGAATAATACGAATGTCATCAATCGTGAACTGATGGAAGTATTGCTTCCAATTGTTTATCCAGTCTTCCTCGGCTGTTGTTCCGATTTCGATGGAGCCTTCCCCTACATTGACAATCTGTCCCAGTTCGAGAAGTCCTTTAATAACTTTCTGCAGCAGTTCATCTTCATCCCCTGCATCTGTCCCCGATTCGCCTTCATCCGGTATTTCGACATAAAAGGAGACCCTGGCTTTATGATCGTTATAGCCAAGATCAGGCACTACATCTCCGAAGTATCCTCCGTTTTCTTCGGGAAGAACAGGAACTTTATCCTCTATTTCGATTCCCGTGATTCCCAGCTCGCTCAGCATAGAGCAAACCAGGTCCTCTGCTTCCTCAGTGGTATTAATCGTATATTTGGTCCATTCCATAACAGATCTCCCGTCACTCTGAATTCATACAAATTGCGAATTACAACATTTCTCAATTATCGATGTATCTCGGCTACACAAATGATCTATCGCTGTCTCTTCAAGAACGCCGAGGCGTTCTTGAAGAGACAAAAAGGCTGTCACTCTCACATGAACAGCAATTGCAAATGCGTCACATTTCTAATGAACCGATTACAACTGTATTCTATCGTAAGTGTGATAGCCCTGATATGATCCATCCTATTATTTAGTTCTCCCCGCAGGCTTCCGCGTACTTTTTCAGTGCTTCTTTCTGCGCTTTGTTCATTCTCGTCGGTACCTGGACCACGAGTGTAACATAATGATCTCCACGTCTCGCGGCATTCTGGAGAGAAGGAACTCCCTTACCTTTCAGACGGATCCTTGTATCCGTCTGTGTCCCTGCCTTCACATCATACTCGACTTCACCGTCGATTGTTTTAATACGGATCTTACCGCCCAGTGCGGCTTTCGTAAAGGAAATCGGCACGGTCGAGTACAGTTCCGTATCATTCCTCTGGAAAATCGGGTGACGTGATACACGCACCTCAACAAGCAGATCACCTCTCGATCCGCCGTTCACGCCGGGCTCTCCTTTTTCCCTCACGCGCACAGACATACCGTTATCGATGCCGGCGGGAATCTGTACCTTGATTTTGATTTTCTTGGTCTTATATCCCGTTCCGCGGCAATCCGGGCACTTTTCTCTGATGATCTTTCCGGCACCCCGACACTCAGGGCAGACGCCTTCCGTCTGCATCATTCCGAAAATTGACTGCTGTGTCTGTACAATACGCCCCGTTCCGTGGCATCTCGTACATGTTTCCGGAGAAGTCCCTGCTTTGGCTCCCGTGCCGTGACATGTCTCGCACTCCTCCCTGAAGTTGATTTCCAACTGTTTCTCACAGCCGAAGACCGCTTCCTCAAAACTGATATTCACAGACGTGCGGACATTTGCGCCACGCATAGGATCGTTCGCAGAGCGGGTCCTCGTCCTTCCGCCGCCTCCGAAAAGATCTCCGAACAAATCGCCGAAAATATCTGCCCCGCCAAAACCGTCAGAGTAAAATCCGCCGAAGCCGCCCTGTTCAAAAGCGGCAAAGCCGAACTGATCATACTGTTTTCTCTTCTGAGGATCGGAGAGTACGGAATACGCCTCGGAAGCCTCTTTGAACTTTTCGGCAGCCTCTTCGCTCGGATTTACATCCGGATGATACTTCTTAGCCAGTTTTCGATATGCTTTTTTGAGTTCGGCGTCATCCGCGTCTTTAGCTACGCCGAGTACCTCATAGTAATCTCTCTTATCTGCCATAAATCCCCTCTGAATAAAGTGTTCTGACTTCGCGTCTGATTCGTCCGCCGGTCAAGCCGGAGAAAACTGCCTTTGAGGAAGTTTTCAATATTGAAAAGAACAAATCCTAATACGCAGTAAAAGAAAGGCTCCCACTCCTTAGCGGGAGCCTTTTAGTCAGCGTGCTGTAATATTATACTTCTGTGTAATCTGCATCAACAACATCGTCATCTCCGCCCTGGCTGCCGCCGCTGTATGAGCTGCCCTGCGGACCGGGTCCTGCCTGCTGTGTCTGCTCATACATCTTTGCAAAGAGCTTCTGAGCGGAATTCATCAGCTTATCCTTTGCTGCCTTGACCTCTGCGATTTCACTGTCACCGAGGTTATTATTATTCTTATACTTTTCAACAACCGCCTTCAGAGCATCGAGATCGCCCTGAACTTCTGCCTTATCACCTGCTTCAAGCTTATCGCCTGCTTCAGTCATGGCATTCTCTACCTGGAACAGCATGGACTCAGCTTCATTCTTGGCATCAACGCCTTCCTTGCGCTTCTTGTCCTGTGCTTCGAAAGCCGCCGCTTCCTTGACAGCCTTGTCGATATCGGCATCGGACATGTTGGATGATGCAGTGATCGTGATATGCTGCTCCTTGCCGGTTCCCAAATCCTTAGCTGAAACATTTACAATGCCGTTAGCATCGATGTCAAATGTGACCTCGATCTGCGGAACGCCGCGTCTTGCCGGCGGGATACCGTCCAGTCTGAACTGGCCGAGGGACTTGTTGTCTGCCGCGAACTGTCTCTCACCCTGAAGAACATTGATGTCAACAGCAGTCTGATTGTCGGCTGCAGTGGAGAATACCTGGCTCTTCTTTGTCGGAATCGTTGTATTTCTCTCGATCAGTCGTGTTGCGACGCCGCCTTCTGTCTCGATGGAAAGTGAAAGCGGAGTAACATCCAGAAGGAGGATGTCGCCTGCACCCTTGTCGCCAGAAAGCTTACCGCCCTGAATTGAAGCTCCTACTGCAACGCACTCATCCGGGTTAAGGTTCTTGCTCGGCTCCTTGCCGGTGAGAGCTTTTACCTTATCCTGTACTGCCGGGATACGTGTGGAACCGCCGACAAGGAGGACCTTGGTAAGTTCGGAAGCCGTAAGACCGGCATCCTGTAGAGCCTTCTGTACCGGAACTGCGGTTCTCTCTACAAGGCTTCTTGTCAGTTCATCGAACTTAGCTCTTGTAAGATCCATATCAAAATGCTTTGGACCGTCTGCTGTAGCAGTGATGAACGGCAGGTTGATATTTGTTGTTGTCGAAGAAGAAAGTTCCTTCTTTGCTTTCTCGGCTGCTTCTTTCAGTCTCTGAAGAGCCATCTTGTCATTTGAAAGATCTACGCCTTCCTTCTGTTTGAAATCTGTAAGCATGTACTGTGTGATCGCATTATCGAAGTCATCGCCGCCCAGTCTTGAATCACCGTTTACTGCGAGAACTTCGATGACACCGTCGCCGATTTCAATAATGGAAACATCGAACGTGCCGCCGCCAAGGTCATAGACCATGATCTTCTGGTCAGACTCGTTATCAAGACCGTAAGCCAGTGCCGCAGCTGTCGGCTCATTAATGATACGCTTGACTTCAAGACCGGCGATCTTGCCGGCGTCCTTGGTAGCCTGGCGCTGTGCGTCGTTGAAGTAAGCCGGTACTGTGATGACCGCTTCCGTAACGGACTCGCCCAGATAATTTTCAGCGTCGGCTTTCAGTTTCTGGAGAACCATCGCGGAAATCTCCTGCGGCGTGTAAGTCTTTCCGCCCATTGAAACCTTTTCGCTCGTTCCCATCTTTCTCTTGATGGAAGCTATCGTGTTGTCTGCATTTGTAACTGCCTGACGTTTTGCAGGCTCACCCACCAGTCTCTCACCGGATTTTGTGACTGCAACGACTGACGGTGTTGTTCTTGCGCCTTCGGCATTGGCGATAACGACCGGCTGGCCGCCTTCCATAACTGCCACGCAGCTGTTTGTTGTACCAAGATCGATACCTATAATCTTACTCATAATAATTTCCTCCTGTATTCATATATTTCTTTTCGAAAAATAGCTAATGTCTTTTTATATCATACCGATTTCATATTGTAACAGAAATCAGTTTGCTACCTTGACCATCGAATGTCTCACGACGGTGTCTTTGTACATATATCCCTTAAGCAGTTCCTCGGCTACAATATTCTCTCCGAAATTCTCATCCTCAACATGCATTACCGCATTGTGAAGGTTCGGATCGAATTCTTTTCCCGCCGCATCAATCGGCGTGACCCCGAGGTCTGCGAGCACTGTTACGAATTGCGTATACATCTTTTCCATTCCCTGCGTGAAGGGATCATCCTGATCTTCCTCCGAGACGAGCGCAAACCCTCTCTCAAAATTATCAAGGACCGGCAGGATCTTCTCGATAACATCCCTGGCGCCCATCGCATACATGCCGGACTTCTCTTTTTCGGTACGCTTTCTGAAATTATCGAATTCGGCCATCAGCCTTACGTACTGATCGTTGAGTGCCCGAATCTTCTCTTCTTTCTTCTCAAGCTCTTTCTTGATTCTTCTGCCGAAGATGTCCATTGACGCCTCTTCCTTTCCGGATTCATCTTCCGCTCCGTCTGTTCCGTCGCCGGTCTCTCCGCTGTGATCGCCGATTTCTCTGTCAGCTTCATCTGTAACAGTCTCTGAATCCGCTGTTCCTGTATCGGCATTCTCCGTCTCCGCAGCAGTATCTACAGTTCTTTCATCTGTATCTGCAGCCTGCTCGTGGGCATCGGCGACCGCTTTTTTGACGGCTTCTTCCATTTCTTCCGAAACCCTCTTTTCCTCTGTATCCAATTAAGGTCCCTCCTTATTATTACCCGTTTTCACTGCTTTATTCTTCATCGCGCTTCCCACTCGCTGACTTTACGTACTCCCGGAAAATCTCCTACGTCTGATCTCCCGGACCGGAAGGCATGACCTCTTCATCTATTGATTCATTCGTGACTTTTCTTGTCCTGAATAATTCATTGAGCGACTCTTTGACCGTATTCAGGTTATGCATGACTTTTTCGTAGTCCATACGTTTCGGTCCTATTATGCCGATCGTTCCCTGAAGTCCGTCTCCGAGATCATAAGTTGCTGTCACGACACTGCAATCCTTCATGGATTCGACCGGTCCTTCCTCGCCTATATAGACTTTGATTCCGGTTCCCGGTTCAACTTCTTCCATATCGGTATCTTTTATGAAATCAGCCAGAAGACTTTTTTCTTCCAGCGTCGTGATAAGCTGGCTTGCTCTTGCTTTATCGCTGAGCTCCGGATATCTGAAAATGTTATTGGCACCGCTCGTGTATATCTCCATGTTCTCGTCCGTCTCGGCGCGAATCACCTCGGCTATCGTATCCAGCACGTCATTTACGACCTGTACATGAATACCGGCTTCCTCCTTAATATTGGAAATAAGCCCGAGGTTGATATCGGCAAGCGTCAGTCCGTTCAGTCTCGTATTGAGAAGCAGATTGAGCTTTAAAACCTGCTCTTCATTAATAACTTCATCCAGATCGATTATATGATTCTTGATGATATTACCTTCAATGACAACAACTGTCAGCAACTGTCTTTCATTGAGCCTGCTGAGCTGTATGAACTTGACCTTATTCCCTTTATAGGAAGGGGCTGAAATCATGGTCGTGTAATTTGTTCTGGTTGCCAGTAACTTTACGACCTGTTTCAGTATTTCTTCCATGCGGTTCGTCTTGTAGATCATAAGGCTGTTCATCGCAGATACCTGCGATGTCTTTTCCTCGACCAGTTCGTTAACATACAGACGATATCCTCTGTCGGAAGGTATTCTTCCGGCGGATGTATGCGGCTGAACGATGTATCCCATCTCCTCCAGATCCGACATCTCATTGCGGATAGTTGCGGAACTGAGATTCAGATCTGTATATCTGGAAATCGTCCGGGAACCTACAGGCTCGCCTGTTTCAAGATAGTTCCGGATAATAGCATTCAGAATCTTCCGTTTTCTATCAGTCAGTTCCATTGGGTGACTTCCTTTCTTTAGATTTGTTAGCACTCATTGTGTTGGAGTGCTAACATCTAAGACATAATATACTCCGAGGGTTTGAGTATGTCAACAGTTAATTTACAAAAAAATACTCCCCCCGGCTTTCCTGCCACGCTGCGCAGCAGAAAAGGGACCATCGCACAGCTAAGTGCGACAGTCCCTTCCGATTTCAAATCAACTTCATTCCGTATTTTCAGAAATTAAACGAAAACTCCCTGCAAGAGCTCATCAATGATGCTGTTCGGCCATCCTGCGGGTCTCACTTGTCTTCTCGTCGTCATCGCAGCACACATCCGCTTTCTGCGGGATCTTCGGCTTTGCGCTCTTGTCGATCGGAGTCGCATCACCGAGACCCGTAGCTTCGGAGACAAGTCCGAGCGATGAGACGACGCCCGTAAGATCTGTCGGCATAAAAATCTTCGTAGCGCGGCCGTCGGACACATTTTTAAGAGCCTCAAGACCCTTCAGTTTCAGAACGGATTCGTCAATATCCGCTTCCTTCAAAGCTTTCAGACCGTCTGCTTCCGCCTGGTAAACAAGCGCAATCGAACGGGCACGGCCTTCTGCAAGCGCGATCTGGGCGTCACGTTCAGCCTCTGCCGCAAGAATTTTCGCCTGCTTATCACCTTCCGCACGTGCGACAACAGATTCCTTATGAGCAGTAGCTTCAAGAATCGTCTGACGTTTCTCACGCTCAGCCTTCATCTGCTTTTCCATCGCACTCTGGATCTCAGCCGGAGGTATGATGTTTTTAAGCTCGACACGCGTGACCTTGATTCCCCAGGCATCTGTCGCCTCGTCCAGGATCTGCTGCATCTGGCTGTTGATGATGTCACGGCTCGTCAGCGTCTGGTCAAGTTCCATACCGCCTATGATATTACGCAGCGTGGTCGCATTGAGGTTCTCAAGTGCACTGACAGGTCTGTCGACGCCGTAAGTATAAAGTCTCGGGTCGAATATCTTAAAATACACGACCGTATCGATCTTCATGGTAACATTATCTTTCGTAATTACATTAGAAGGAGCAAAGTCGCAGACCTGCTCTTTCAATGAAATCTTACCGGCAATTCTCTCAACGAACGGAACCTTGAGATGAAGACCGTGCTCCCATGTCGCACGATAACTTCCAAGGAACTCGATAACATAAGCGTTAGCCTGCGGCACGACGCGAATGCAGGAGAGCAGAAGCCACAAAACAAGAATAATCAGGACAATAATAAAAATTGTAAATCCCATATCTTTACCTCCCACTCGGAAAAATAATAATCACAGTCCGTCAGGACCTTAGCAGTCTGCCTGCTGAGTATTAGTATAACATCTACATACTCACTTGTCGAGATTCGAGATGAACAGGTTTTCAGGCTTTGCCACCCCGATTCTTTCCGCGCGCTTTGTTATATTTCTTATAAGCACGTTTGGGCAGGGCGTTCTTTGAGACTGCCTCCTCCTGTTTTGCTCTCGCACGGAGCTTTCTGATCGAGGACTCCGTATCGCTCGCGTCATCCAGATTCTTTTTAAGTTCCACCATCTTGTCGCGAAGTTCGGCAGCCATCTCAAAATTGAGCTCTGCCGCAGCGGCGCGCATTTGCTTTTCCACCTTGGCAATCAGCTCTTCCAGCTCAGCCCGGCTCATATCCTCCGGATCCTTATCCAGTTTTGCCTCCGTCTGAGCCACTTCTTTCGAGATTGATATAAGATCACGGACTGCCTTTCTGATCGTTGTGGGCGTGATTCCGTTTTCTTCATTATATTTCTGCTGAATCGCCCTCCTGCGCTTTGTCTCTTCTATAGCCTTGCGCATGGAATCTGTCATCACATCGGCATACATGATCACATGGCCGTCGGAATTTCTGGACGCGCGGCCTATTGTCTGAATGAGCGACGTCTCTGAACGCAGAAATCCTTCCTTATCCGCATCCAAAATAGCGACTAAAGTGATTTCAGGGATATCAAGTCCTTCCCTGAGCAGATTGATACCGACAAGAACGTCAAACACATCGAGCCGCATATCCCGAATAATCTGCGTCCGCTCAAGAGTATCGATATCCGAATGAAGATATCGGACACGGATGCCGAGATCCTTCATATAATCGGTGAGATCCTCTGCCATCCTCTTTGTCAATGTTGTAATCAGGACCTTGTTGTGGTTTTCAACCTCTTTATTTACCTCACCGATCAGATCGTCTATCTGGCCTTCCACCGGACGAACGTCTACGTCCGGATCCAGCAGACCGGTCGGGCGGATAATCTGCTCGGTCCGCAGAAGCTCATGATCCTGTTCATATTTTCCGGGTGTGGCTGACACAAACATGATCTGATCGATCCGTTCTTCAAATTCCGTGAAATTGAGAGGCCTGTTATCGAGAGCGCTGGGAAGACGGAAGCCGTAATCCACGAGAGTCATTTTCCTGCTTCTGTCACCGTTATACATTGCTCCGATCTGAGGAATCGTCATATGCGACTCATCCACTATGATAAGAAAATCATTTTTAAAATAATCGATCAGCGTATACGGCGGCTGCCCCTCCTCTCTGTCCGTCAGATGCCTTGAATAATTCTCTATCCCGGAACAGAATCCGGTCTCTTTCATCATCTCAATATCAAACTCGGTACGTTCGCTGATGCGCTGTGCTTCAAGCAGTTTATCGTTTGATTTGAAAAATGTCACTCTCTCTCTCATCTCCTGCTCGATATCATCACAGGCTTTGAGCATTCTGTCAGGCGGAACAACATAAAAGGACGCAGGGTAAATTGCCTGGTACGAAAGGTGCGCCTTCACGTCCCCGGTCAGAGTGTCCACCTGCATGACACGCTCGATTTCATCTCCGAAGAACTCAATTCTCACTGCATATTCATTATTATCCGCAGGAATAACTTCCAGAGTGTCTCCTTTTACCCGGAATGTACCGCGGTGAAAATCCATCTCATTCCGTTCATACTGCATATCAATCAGTTCACGGATCAATTCATCACGGTCTTTCTGCATTCCGGGACGGACGGAAGTCATCATATCCGCAAAATCTTCCGGTGCACCTATTCCGTAAATGCATGACACAGATGCGACGATTATTACATCCCTCCTCTCGGAAAGAGAGGACAGTGCAGACAGACGCAGCTTATCAATTTCATCATTTATTGCCGAATCCTTGGCAATATAGGTATCTGAGGAGGGCACGTAGGCTTCCGGCTGATAGTAATCGTAATAAGAAACAAAATATTCGACTGCATTTTCCGGAAAGAACTCTTTAAACTCACTATATAACTGAGCTGCCAGCGTCTTATTATGAGCAATGACCAGTGTGGGTTTTCCGAGTCTCTCAATAACATTGGCCATAGTAAATGTCTTCCCTGAACCGGTGACGCCGAGAAGAGTCTGAGCCTGGTTCCCCTCAAGAAAGCCGTTTACAAGGTCATCTATAGCCTCCGGCTGATCACCTGTAGGCGCATATTCAGAATGTAATTTAAATTCCATAATCAGACAGGTCTGTCCTCCTTTGAGTATTTATGAAGATTTCCGAAAGCTGAAACGGTCAGGACCACAATCATAAAAAGTGCTGCAAGATAAAAAATATCTTCTTCAGACGACAGAGAAAAATCCCAGAATCCATGTATAAGCATCGGAACGAACAGAGACAGCCTCGAATATTTTTTCATTGCGGTCTTATTTCCATCCAATTCAGCAGTTTTTGCAGCTCCGAGATAATGACCCATGTATACTGAGCAGACTGCATGGACAGGAATAAGTCTTCCGAGAGCGATACCCGTTCCGTAAGAAACCATATAAGTTATATTCTCGGCAGCGGCAAAACCCAGGGCTGATGCGAGACAATATACAATCGCATCAAATCTGTAATTGAATTCCGAATTCTTCCAAATAATTCTGCGCACCGGCAGCCGCTTACAGAATTCTTCTATCAGCGCAACGGCAAGGAAATTATCCAGAATCAGATATAGATAAGATGTCTCATTCAGATTAAGGTAAGACATAGCCATAGCTGCAAGTATTTCAAGAACCATAGCTACCAGAACCGAAAGAGCCCCGAACACGAAAACTTTAATGACCAGTCCCAAAGGTTCCCGTTCGATTCTGTCGAGATGCCAGGTATAAATAAGCAGCAGTATAGGCGGTACAAGCCCCCATAACAATATATTTTCCATTATTCAGTCCCCTCCGTTCTGTTTGATTTACCACTCACACCATAACCTTCTGTAACAATGAAGAAAGCTGCCGCACTAACACGTATTAACAATCATCATCTACGAAAAGGCAGTCTGCTTATCGTATGAAGTTGTACATCGTTTAGTGTGACAGCCGCTATCATTTATCTGTTATAGTATTTAGCATTGCTGTAACCTTTTCTGCCTGAACAGCTGTCGCTTCAGCGTTTCGACAGACCGGGGACGCCGGAGCGTTCCCGATTATCAAGAGGCATCAGATATCAAGGTGTCTTCTTACTGTTATAATAGAGCCGATCAGACCGATTCCGAGACCCAGGCCGAGTCCGATAGGAACAAGACTTAAGAATACCTGGTTAACTGGCGGAAGCGATGACGCAATCGATGACAGAATATCAAATCTTTTCAGAATAGCCTCAATCATCCGATCATACGCAAAGTAAAGGAAGACAAGGGGTATAGCAGCACCGATCAGTCCGAGCAAAAGGCCTTCTACTATAAACGGAGCTCTTACAAAACCGTCTGTCGCTCCGATTAACTTCATGATGGCTATTTCATTGCGACGGACAGAAATACCCACATTTACAGTATTCGAAATCAGGAATACTGCGACAACGAGCAGGATAGCAATAATGCCAATCGACACATACATGAACAGTCTGTTAAAACTGATCAGTGTTTTTGCTGCAGCTGCACTCTGATTTACCTGTCTTACGCCTTTCAGCTTCTCAATTTCCGTGACTACCCCATTCTGATTCTCGATTTCATCGACCCGGACAGTGTAGCTTGCGGAATTGGCAAGCGGATTATCCTCAGCAAAACTTGCTGCATACTCCGGATTTCCCTCAAAGTATTCTTCCTGGAATTGTTTCCATGCTTCCTCTGCAGACGTATACTTCACGTTAATCACGTGATCCATCTTCTCAATCTTCCTGCCGATATCTTTGATGGATTCATCGTCAAGTCCTTCATCGAACAGAACTGTAACGCCGACTTCTTCTTCAAGCGTCCGGATCATGTAGTTCACGTTCAAGAGGATTGAAAAAAACACGCCGAAAATAAGAATACAGGCCGCCATCGTGGCTATCGAAGCGATTGAGAACATCCGGTTACGCCAAATATTCTTAAATCCCTGCCTGAGATTATAGATGAAAGATCTAGGCTTCATGATAGCCTCCTTCCTCCACATCCCGGGCAATTATACCTCGGCGCATGGTTATAACTCTCTTCTGAAATCTGTTCACAAGCTCTCTGTTATGAGTAACAACGAGTACCGTTGTCCCCCGCTCATTGATATCCAGCAAAAGCTTCATGATTTCATAGGAATTTTTCGGATCCAGATTTCCGGTCGGCTCATCACACAGAAGGAGCTCCGGTCTGTTGACAATAGCTCTGGCAACGGCGACCCGCTGCTGCTCGCCTCCGGATAGATGCAGCGGCAGACTCTTATACTTCTCTGCCAGACCGACAAGCCGGAGTGTTTCCGGAACTCTCTTCCGGATAACTCTTCCCGGTGCTTCCACTACATGCTGAGCAAACGCAACATTTTCATACACATTCCTGTCGTTCAGTAATCTGAAATCCTGGAAAACAACGCCCAGCTCACGCCTGTATTTCGGTATTGCGTTCCGTTTCATCGTATTCAGTACATGTCCGTTGACCGTAATAATGCCGTTCGTCGGATCCAGCTCCTTGAGCAGAAGCTTTATGAGTGTGGACTTACCGGATCCGCTCTCTCCGACTACGAATACGAACTCACCTTTATCGACATGAAGAGAAACAGCATCGACAGCCGGCTGTCCCCTGTTGTAAGACTTGCTTACTCGGTCAAGATCGATCATACGTATCCTCCTCTTTCTTTCGGAAGACACCGGCACCGCCCCCCGCGGCATCGCCGTGAGAGTCTTATGGCATGCTCAGATTCGATCTTTTTTCTTCACAGGACCCATCTGGACTTATATGCCTCAGTACTCGAGTGTCTCCATATATTTCATATACCTGACGACCATAAGTGCAATCTTAAATGTGATTGCGTCGTCGAACACGCGGAGATCAAGCCCCGTGCTCTTCTGAAGCTTATCCAGACGGTATACAAGCGTATTTCTGTGAATGTACAGCTGACGCGACGTCTCTGATACATTCAGGCTGTTCTCGAAGAACTTATTAATTGTAGTAAGCGTCTCATCATCAAAATCATCCGGAGATTTATCGGTAAAGATTTCTTTGATGAACATCTTGCAGAGCGGAATCGGCAGCTGATAAATCAGGCGTCCTATTCCGAGCTGGCTGTAGGCGATTATATTCTGATCCCCGAAGAAAATCTTTCCTACATCCAAAGCCATCCTTGCTTCCTTATAGGACCGCGAAACCTCTTTGATCTCAGAGACCGCATTCCCGTAAGCTACATGTGTAGAATCAAAGTCTTCGTCATCTCGTGAAAGGACATTTATGATTGATTCCGCAATTGCATGAAGCTCTTCATGTCCGGCGTCATCATCAAGTTCCTTGATCACAATAATACTGTTCTCGTCAACAGCTGTGATAAAATCGTTCTTGGATTTCGAGAACAATCCCTTCACTGCTTCAAGGGTACTGTAATCCTTGCTCTGCTCAGACTCCAGAATATATACGACCCGCTTTACATT
>CAMYVI010000017.1 GCA_947302185.1 uncultured Lachnospiraceae bacterium | reverse complement strand
TAGACCTAAACGTTCGACGGCTGCCAGCTCGCGCTCGTCCATGAAAGCAAGAGCGCCGCTGCGATAGAACATTCCTTTTTCGACGGTGCGTCCGTCCTTCGTTTTATAACCTCCCAGTTCGCGGAAATTATGCTCGTGTCTGAAACCTGCCATAGTGTGACCTCGTATGCATCTGCTGATATATGATGCACCAATTTGATTATTAATGTACATACTGCGGGGCAGCAGCGGTAGAATTGAATTTCACATTTATGTGACCTTCTGATTATACCATAAAGATGCAAGGTATGTACATTATTCCTCAAACCTGCAGACAGCACGGGGATGGTTCTGTGTCCCTTTGTCTCAGTTTATCTTAACCGGCAGGATATGGCTTTTGCTTATTCATTCACCCAAAGTGTTCATAAATCTCTTTCTGTACACATTCCGATACATCATCGGCGACAGGCCTTTTTCTTTTTTAAAGACCCTGCTGAAATACATCGGGTTGTCATAACCGACGATATGCGAAATTTCGGTGACCGTATCGTCCGTTGTTTCCAGAAGGATCTGTGCGTTGCGCATACGCGCGTTCAGTATAAATTTCGTGGGAGATATACCGACGACTCCGCGGAAACATTTGTTGAACCAACTGGTACTCATATTTCTGGAGGCTGCATATTGTTCAATATTTATCTGCTTATTGTAATGTTCTCTGAAATATTCCTTTGCGTGCAATATCTCGCTTTGCGCGAACCCGGAGATTTTCAGTATTTTCTCGTTCATTTTCCTGCTGATTGTTATCAGGAGCTCCCGGAAAAGGTATGTCAGCATTTCCTCGTATTGGAGGGGGTGATCAACCAACTCATCTCTCATTTTCCTGAAAATATCTTCATACTCGTACGAGATTCCGGTATGCAGTATATTTCCCTCGAGCGGAATATTATAGTGCTTCAGGATATTTCTGACCTGGTTTCCCGAAAAATGTACGAACCAGTACTGGGAACCGTCTTTTCCGAGGAAATAATACCGCTGCTCCTGCTTTGGCTGATATAAAATCATATTTCCCGCCGGCACGATGACTTCTTTCCCGTCAAGCTGGAAGTGCCCTTCACCTGCGGTTATGTATATGAGATGCCAGTCGATTCGTCCTTTCGGGCGCCAGGTCGGTAGCTTCGGCCATGATTGTAGCTGATAGGTGCCGGCACTGAGAATCCGCAGATCCATCCCGGTTTCCTTGAAAGGTATTCTGGAATTAAAAAGGTACCCCGAGTTTACGTACATAATGATTCCTCCTTGTTTTACGTGGCACAAAGACCCGGAAGCTCCCCGCTCCTATCTGAATTTTGAAGGCGTCGATTCCTGTTTTTACGTGTGGCTGAACGGAGTATATGTCGGGTACAGCCAGATCACACATCACACATCGGAATTCGAGGTCACGGACCTGCTCTCGGAAGGAGAGAATTTGCTGGCTGTACTCGTTCTCAAGTGGTGTGACGGTTCATATCTCGAAGATCAGGATAAATTCAGGCTGTCCGGCATAATCAGAGATGTCTATCTGATAAGCCGTCCGGAAAACCATATAGAGGATTATGTGATAACGACCTCCCTGTCAGAGGACATGCAGGCGGCAGAGCTTGAAATAAAACTCAGATTCTGCGGAGAATCTGTACCTGTTCACATTGAGCTGATTCGAAATAAAGATATAGATGCGGTATGCGATGCTTATCCGGGAGCGGATGGTATTTCGGGCGCTGAAGCTGAATTTGAAGCGATATGTCTCAAGATTGAAAAGCCCCTCCACTGGAACGCTGAGACTCCGAATCTATATACACTCATTCTGCAGACTCCGGGAGAGACAATCACGGAGAAGGTCGGATTCAGGACCGTCTGTGTGGAGGACGGCGTTGTTATTCTCAACGGAAGTCCGATTAAGTTCCGGGGGGTCAATCGACATGAATCAGATCCGGCTGCCGGATCGGTCGTGACAAGAAACGCTTCCCTCTATACCCAGGAGGAACTTGAGAGCAAAAGGCATAATTACGAACTTGAAAAATGCGGCGACACGGTCCTGTGTATCGACCACCGTATGGCGGGAATCGGATCGAAGAGCTGCGGCCCGGATCTTTCGAAGGAATACAGGGTCGATGCGGAGCATTATAAACTTGCATTTATTATGAAGCCGGATTCAATCTGTGAGGATAAGTTCTCGGGATCTCGGCCGTGAGATGAACGTGCAAAAATGAACGAAATTCGATAAGGGGGAAAGTATGCAGGAAAAAACATATTTGAAATGGTATAACAAGGTCGGTTACGGATCAGGCGATATCGCGGGCAATGTCGTGTATGCGCTCCTGTCTGCATTTGTCATGATCTTCCTGACCGACACGGTCGGCATGAATGCCGGTGTGGTCGGCACTCTGATTGCCGTATCGAAACTGTTCGACGGTGTGAGTGACATTTTTTTCGGATCACTGATTGATAAGACCCATACAAGGATGGGTAAGGCACGTCCGTGGATGTTCTACGGCTACTTCGGATGCGCTATCTGTCTCGTGGCGATTTTCTGCATTCCGGCCGACCTCAGTGCGACAGCTCAGTATGCATGGTTCTTTATCGCTTATACACTGCTCAACGCCGGTTTCTACACAGCGAATAATATCGCTTATTCAGCACTGACAGCGCTTGTCACGAAGAACAACCATGAGCGCGTGCAGATGGGCTCGATCCGATTCATGTTCGCATTCGGCACCAGCATGCTGATCCAGACGATCACCGTCGGCCTGGTGGCTCATTTCGGAGGCGGTGCCGCTGCCTGGCGGACCGTTGCGATCATTTATGCTGTTGTCGGCGTGATTTCCAACTCGCTTTCCGTCTTCTCCGTGAAAGAGCTTCCGCCGGAAGAGCTTGATGACGCGGAAATAACGAAAGAGCCCGGGGATGAGGAGAAATACAGCCTGATCGATGCTTTTAAGCTACTGATCAGGAACAAGTATTATCTGATGATCTGCGCTTCCTATATTCTGATGCAGATCTATTCCGCTACCCTGAACATGGGTATCTACTACATGACGTATGTCCTGAAAAATGCAAATCTTCTCGGCGTTTTCTCATGGGCCATCAACATTCCGATGATCATAGGACTTCTGTTCACACCGACCCTGGTCGCCAAATGGGGCGGTATGTACAGACTGAACCTGACCGGCTACACGATCGGAACGATCGGGAGACTCGGCGTAGTTATTGCCGGTTATATAGGTTCCGTTCCGCTGATGCTCGTGTTCACAGCGATCGCGGCAATCGGCATGAGCCCGCTGCAGGGCGATATGAATGCGTTGATCGCGACGTGTTCCGAATATACTTATCTGACGAGCGGAAAGCGCGTTGACGGCACCATGTATTCCTGTACGTCTCTCGGAACCAAGCTGGGCGGGGGTATCGGTACGGCTTTGGCCGGCTGGCTGCTCGCATTCAGCGGTTATGTCGGCGGAGCAGCAGAACAGAGTGCCTCCTGCATGAATATGCTTCATGTCATGTATCTGTGGATGCCTATGTGCTTCAATCTGCTGATAACTTTGATTCTCACAAGACTCAATGTTGAGAAAGCCAATGAGGATCTCAGGGCGAGACATCACAGTCAGGCATAACGGAACTACTTGTTCCGGCAGTCCTCCTGTCTTAAGAGATTCGGATATGCTGCATTGCCTTTTTCTCCAATTACCCATATAATACTTCTTATCGGGTGTTTCGCGGGAAACACCCGATAGGAGGACGATTTGTCGGCCGCAATTTTATCAATATCTTGAGAGGCGGAACTCTGTATGCAGATGAGCAGCGTTTCGCAATTACCCAGAGATTTCAAACTGCGAGGAGAAAAAGGATGAGCAAAATTATTTTGACCGGTGACAGGCCAACAGGCAGATTGCATATAGGACACTATGTCGGATCCCTGAGACGGAGAGTCGAACTTCAGAATTCAGTGCTATATGACGAGATTTATATCATGATAGCGGATGCGCAGGCGCTGACTGACAATATGGACAATCCGGAAAAGGTCCGTGAAAATATCATAGAGGTCGCGCTTGACTATCTTTCGGTCGGTCTTGATCCGGAAAAATCCAACCTGTTCATTCAGTCCCAGGTCGTGGAGCTTACGGAGCTGACTTTCTATTATATGAATCTGGTTACAGTCGCAAGGCTTCAGAGGAATCCGACCGTCAAGGCCGAAATTCAGATGAGGAAGTTCGAGAACAGTATTCCGGTCGGCTTCTTTACCTATCCGATCAGCCAGGCTTCCGACATCACCGCTTTTAAGGCCACAACTGTTCCGGTCGGTGAGGACCAGGAGCCGATGATCGAACAGACCAGGGAGATCGTGAGAAAGTTCAATTCAACGTACGGCGACGGGCACACATTGGTCGAGCCTGAGATCCTGCTCCCGGAAAATGATGCATGCCTCCGTCTTCCCGGTACAGACGGAAAGGCCAAGATGAGCAAGTCTCTCGGAAATTGCATCTATCTCTCCGATACGCCGCAGGAAGTTAAGAAGAAAGTCATGAGTATGTATACGGATCCGGGGCATCTGAAAGTATCCGATCCCGGCAGGATAGAGGGCAATACTGTGTTCATTTATCTCGATGCCTTCTGCAAGGATGAACATTTCGCAAAGTATCTTCCGGACTATGCCAATCTCGATGAG
The DNA here is from genome assembly GCA_947302185.1 of uncultured Lachnospiraceae bacterium. Next base: position 13,562 of record CAMYVI010000017.1, on the reverse strand, counting down.
CTTAAAGCTCACTATCAGCGCGGCGGTCTCGGCGATGTCAAGGTCAAGAAATTCCTGAACAAGGTACTTGAAGAGGAACTCGCTCCGATCCGCGCGCGCCGGAGAGAGTATGAGAACAATATTCCTTATGTCTATGAAGTGCTGAAGAAGGGAACAGAGGCTGCAAAGGCCAAAGCGGCACAGACACTTGCCGATGTAAAGAGTGCAATGCGCATAAACTATTTTGAGGATACGGAGATGATTCAGAGGCAGCAGGCATACTTTGATGAACTCCATAAAAAGCAGGGATAATGTTTGCGGCCACTGTTCAGGCAGCTGAACAGTGGCCGCATTAATGTCTGCCGCAGAATGATACGACTGATTGTATAAATTTTATACATTTTTTAGTATTGACTTCTTTTACAGAAGTTATATAGTGAAAGTGTATAGTATTGTACGGTTAGCCATGTAAAAATAATACATATTTCATAAAAGGACGGAGCGTGACTGACCAATTTAAATCATATGATCTTACGAAGGGGGCGATTTTATGATTAGCTTTATTATCTGTCTGGCTCTATTGATCTGCAGCTACTTTACTTACGGCAAAGTGGTCGACGGGGCGTTTGCACCGGATGACCGTGAGACGCCGGCTGTAGCCATCAATGACGGAATCGACTATGTTGTACTTCCGGCATGGAAACTGTTCCTTGTACAGCTCCTCAACATTGCAGGCCTCGGACCGATTTTCGGTGCAATGCAGGGTGCACTGTGGGGACCGATCGTATTTCTCTGGATTACCTTCGGTACCATCTTTGCGGGTGCGGTGCATGATTACTTCGCCGGTATGCTTTCCGAGAGAAATAACGGTGCATCCATCTCGGAAGTTATCGGCATCTATTTAGGCCCGGTCATGAAGACGATCATGCGTATCTTTGCGGTTGTTCTTCTGGTCATGGTCGGTACGGTATTTGCCGTAGGTCCGGCCGGTCTTCTGGTAAAACTTCTCACCGAAAAAGGCGTGACCGGTCCGTTTGCTCAGACCACTGTATGGCTGGCAATCATTCTGGTTTATTATTTCATTGCAACATTTATCTCCATTGATGCGATCATCGGACGGATTTACCCGGTTTTCGGTTTCTGCCTGATCGCCATGGCTGTCGGCGTTATCATCGGTATCCCGATGCACGGATATCAGATCCCGGAAATCTGGTCACATTTCAAAAGCATGCATCCGGCAGGTACTCCCGTCTGGAGTTTCATGTTCATCACGGTCGCCTGCGGTGCCATCTCCGGTTTCCATTCAACACAGTCTCCGCTAATGGCGCGCTGCCTTAAGTCTGAGAGACAGGGCCGCTTCGTATTTTACGGAGCGATGGTCGCTGAAGGCTGTATCGCACTGATCTGGGCTGCTGCAGGATGCTCGCTGTATGAAGTGACAGACGGACTTAACACCGGTCTTGCAGCTATTCTGGCAGACGGCCAGTCCGCAGCCATCTATGACGTATGTGTTCACACAATGGGTTCTGTCGGCGTTATCCTTGCGATGCTCGGCGTTATCGCCTGCCCGATCACATCCGGCGATACGGCGTTCCGTTCCGCAAGACTTACTCTTTCAGACTGGCTGAAGATCGATCAGGAGTCATATGCGAACCGCCTGAAGCTCTGTATCCCGGTTCTCGGTGCAGGTGCTTTCCTCGGCTTCGGCAATACACTCGGTTTCCTGAGCTATACTGTGATCTGGAGATATTTCAGCTGGACGAACCAGACGCTGGCAATGATCGTTCTCTGGGCGGGTGCTATGTATCTTGCAAAGGAAGGCAGGAACTACAAGATCTGCATGATTCCGGCAACTTTCATGAGTGCCGTTTCCGCTACATATTTCATCATGGCTCCTGAGTGCCTCGGCATGATTCCGGCTCTGACGAACAACACGCTGATCGCCTATCCGGTAGGCGTTATTGTAGCAATTGCATTCCTCGCAATTTTCCTGAAAAGCGTCCGAAAATATCAGACTGCATAAAATGAATGCTGCGCGGGAATGTCCGCGAATTCGGTTCTGAGGTAACCGGCCGGATCCGAACCGAATCCGGCAACGGGTTTGCAGCAGAGAGATTCCTGATTATTCAAGGACGTCACGAGTATTGCGTGATGAAGAATAAAGCTGCCGCACAGACAGAACATAACAATGTGGTGAATCTTATGAAGATGTCAGCAGAATGCGTTATGTTGCGCTGTGCGGCACTTTCTGTTGTTTTCATTCTTTGAAAATTACCTGATGAGACGGATCGGTACTTCATGCAGTAAGTTTAAGTCATTAACAAGAATGGGAGGTTATTATGTTCCTTTCACCTGTTCCTTTCGGAAATACAAAACTCACTCCGGATGTTTTAAAAGACGACCGGAAGAAATGCATCAAGGCAGGTCCGTGCGGCATGGGAGATCGGGCATTATACCTGAACAGCTTTTATATATCCAGACGGTATTATGTTGTGTATTCGGATATACGCCGCGTTTTTAAGCGAATAGCCATGAGCAGCGGAGGATTTACCGGAAAGGGCGTTTTCGGTGCAATGCCGTATCTTGTCGTAGTGCTCAGGGACGGGAGAGAGAAGCAGTGTAATTTTAAGGCAGAGGAAGATGTCGATACCATTCTCAAATGGATGTCTGCAAATCACCCTGAAATACCGATCGTTACGGAAAAAGCTGAGAAGTCTGCGGCTTCGGAAAAGAAAACGCAGACTGCAGAAGTCTCAAAGGAGGTACAACACGAAATTGACCGCCTTCGGAGCGATATTGCTTACCTTGAGAAAAAGCCTGAAGTATATCAAAGGTTATCGATTGCAGTCAGAAAGAAGCGCACTGTCGATCAGATGCCTAAGAGCAGTATTATTCCGGTCTCCGCGATAGCTGTAGCGGGGGCTGCAGGTCTTGCGTCGGGTATATACTTTTTAACGGAAGGAAAGCCTTATGCTCCGTATTTCCTCCTCTTCGGAGCGGCCTTTCTGTTTTTCTCTTTATCGACCGGCATACTGCCGATCGGGGCAAATTCTAAAGCAGCCGCGGAAAAGAACTGGAAGGCTGCTCTTGAGGAATCACGGGACTATGTTGCAGGAAAACCCGGTTTTTTCCTTCCGGCCCAGTATGCGCATCCGATTGTGTGCGAGCGGATGATACGCGTTCTCGAAAGCGGTCGCGCTTCGACGTGCCGGCAGGCTTTTGAAATCGTAAAGAACGATCTAAAAGGACTGAACTCAAGTGTGAAGGTGAGTCAGGAGGAACATGATGAAGTGGTCCTGGTGAAGCCGCTGTTCCTGGAGTGCGGCTATAAGGATAAGCTATGAGCATACCGCTCTCGCTTCGCTGACTTGAGAAGGACGAGGCGTTCTTGATTGGCAACGGCAGCCGACCGGTAAGCGGAAATGAAAAGCAGAGCGGGTAACTATGCGGGGGATAATGATGAAAGATATACTCGTTTTCCTCAAAGAAGAGGGAGTGTCGGCGGATCTGATCGCCGGCGTGGAAGAGTTTCGAAACAGATACTCCGTTCAGGAGAAATACAGGGACAGAATACCGGTCCCGTCCTTTAACTATTACGGAAAAGATGTGTGGGAGAGGGCGCTTGCTGCGCTTCTTTCGGGGCGCAATCTGCTTCTTGCGGGACCGAAAGCGACCGGAAAAAATGTGCTGTGTGAGAACCTGGCAGCGGCATTTGCAATGCCTGTATGGAATGTGTCTTTCCATATAAATATGGATGCAAGCTATCTGATCGGGACGGATACGTTTGACGGCGACAAAGTGACTTTCAGACCCGGGCCGATTTATCTCTGTGCGAGTGAGGGCGGATTCGGTGTTCTCGATGAGATAAATATGGCTAAAAACGAAGCGCTTGCAGTCCTGCACAGCGCACTGGACTTCAGGAGGTCCATCGACGTGCCGGGTTACGATCTGATAAGAGTAAAATCTGAAACAAGATTTATAGGAACGATGAATTACGGTTACGCCGGGACCCGCGAGCTGAATGAAGCACTGAGTTCAAGGTTCGCGATACTGTCCATGCCGGAAATACAGTCCGATGATCTCGAAAGGCTGCTTATGAACAGCTATCCCGATATGAATCCTAAGATATGCGCTCAGTTCGTTAAGCTTTTCGGGGAGCTGCTTTTAAAGACTCAGAAAGCGGAGATTAGCGACAGAGCGCTGGATCTGCGCGGACTCCTCGATGCAATCGGGATGATCAGGCAGGGGCTCACTGCCGGGCAGGCACTTGAGATGTGTATCGTGAATAAGACATTTGATTCGTATGAGAGGACATTGATTTCGGATGTCGTCAGTTCAAGAATTCCGGCGGGGATGGGGCGCAGCGAGACATTTGTCAGATGAGTGCGGCTGCACATCACCTGAATTTGTCTGCAAGAAGGACGGATTATGATAAAGAAGCAGTATTCGGGAAATGCGAGACGGGCCCGAAATTATATATGGAATGCAGCAGGGCGGTATGATTTTGAACCGCCCTATCTTGCTTTTTATCCTACAGGTCAGGCAGATATGTATTTCAATATGGTCATCGGTCTTGCCGTCAAATGGTTCGATATGGAAAGACTGGTGAGTTTTTTTGATACTTATTCCGGCTCGCGCAGTGCAGATGAGTATGACGGGCTTCTTTGGCTGGGCATCGAAAACAGTGTTTATGAGAAAGAAATTGAAGAGAGACCGATTCTCGCCGACCTCCGAAGGAAAAGGGCGGAGGATTTTTTTCGAATGCTGCAGGATATGTCCAGGCAGCAGATGGAAATGCAAAGTATGCTGGTCTATGAGCAGCAAAATGCCCGCTGGTCGGAAGTGCTCGGAAAAAAGACCCTGCTCGTCGGGAAGCAGAAAAAAATATCCGAAGCCCTGCGGTTTCCGGGCAATCTGGATACAGATGAGCTGATTCTCAGAATGCAGGATTTTCTCGCAGAATTTTTCCGGTATATACCCGGAAAAATGAAAGAGAAACGCGTACACGGAGGACTTTATGAGGCATTGCTTCGAGGATTCGGACAACGGCGCGGCAGGAGTGAAAAACTGATTCTGCGCGTAGCGGACGGAGGCGGGATCACAGATAAGGACGTACAGCTCACGCACACTGCGGGAATGAGATTCGGATTTTCACCGGGGCAGGAGGATGAGGATTACGTCCGGGCTGTTTTCGGAGAATGTGTCTATACCGGGGAGGAAATGAGGCTGCTCGAAGAGATGCTCTGTGTAAACGGAGACGCCGCATCCAGACTGTGGATCTGTGATTCCTTACGCGAAGTCAGATCACAGAAAGCACCCGGAGACGGCAGCAGTGGCCGGTTACGGGAAATACGGGATGTTCTGCGAAAGTCTGATATGCAGAGGGAGAGAAATACAGAGTATAAAGCAAAGCATTTGCTGATGATCGAGGAGAGTGTAAAGCGTCTTTCTGCGGAACTTGACGCTGTTTTTTCAGTGTATGCGAGGCATTTACCCGAAAAAGCCGGATCCGGACGACTCATATCGAAGTCAGCCTACAGGTTGAAAGTTCTGCAGGATCCCTATGTTTTTCTCCGGGACGGAGATGAAATCGAAAACCGGCTCAGCGTCACGCTTCTTCTTGATGCTTCAATGTCGCGGCTTCACGCGCAGGAGCTGATAGCTGCCGAATCGTATGTGATCGCCCGCAGTCTTATGAAAAATAGTGTGCCGGTACAGATTCTTTCCTACCGGACGATTCGAGGATTCACTGTGATACAGAGGATGAAGACATTTGAAGATAAGGCTGCGGAGGGAATATTCGGCTATACAGCCGGCGGCTGGAACCGTGATGCGCTCGCATACCGCTTCGTGAGACAGATCATTACGGAGCAGGATCCGGAGAGAGAACGGGATCATTTGTTATTAATTTTGACCGATGCGAGTCCTAATGATTCAATGCCGCTCATTGTATCGGAATCTCATCGGAACGGTCGTGAATATGAGGGAGCTCTCTCTGTTGCGGAAGCGCAGAAAGCGGTGAAGGAGCTGCGCTCTGAAGGAGTCAGGACATGTGCCGTTTTTCTCGGAGCCGCTGAGCACCTGGACAATGTTCATCAGATCTTCGGGAAAGAATATGTGAAAATTTCTAAAATAGCACAGCTCTCAGACGGCGTCTCTTCCCTCATCGAGATGGTTCTGAGAGAAGAGCCGCCGGATTGAAAGTCTTCTCCGGATAAGATGCGGATCGTCAGATATAGGAATGCCTGGTCTTTAACGCTGCGTCGGTTAGGAGCGTCTCGTCGATTTCTGCGACAAGACCGTTCTTAAGTAGAATATCGTTGGCTTTTGACACATCTTTCTCTTTGACCTTAATGAAATACACTTCGCGGTCGACTTTACCTTTTTTGCCGAAATCGCGCGGGTCAAGTTTTGCGCCGCAGCCTCCCGCCATGACGCTGTCCTGCAGGTAATGTCCGGCCTTGAATCCGGTGAGACCTCCCTCCTTGAGGGCGGTTTTTATCTGCTGCCAGGTTTCCCTGTCTTTTTTCTTGTATATGTCGGTCATTTTCTCGAACATGGGCGTCTCCTTTTATCATTGTCTGCATTTATTTCAAGAAGGCCTCGGCATTCTTGCCGTCAGCCGGTCTTCAGCGGGGAGTTCTCTGCAGAACTTCCGACCGGCTTTATTATAGCGCATTTTCGTTTATGCGCGTACCAAAACTTCCCGGATTCACGTTACGGCTGCATAGGATATTAATATCAAGGATTGCGGTAGTTATTTAACGGTGGTACAATCATGAAATATGTTCTTTATCTGATTAAAGCACTGTAGGGGAATCATTATGGCAGAAAGAAAAAAAGGAGAATTCAGCTCACGCTTCGGCTTCCTGATGGCGACGGTCGGGTCAGCTGTAGGCCTGGGAAATCTATGGTCCTATCCGTATAAAATGGGAAAAAACGGAGGCGCAGCCTTCCTGTTCATATATCTTATACTGACTGTACTTGTGGGCGTAGTGCTGATGCTTGCAGAACTTGCTCTCGGTCGAAAAAGCGGTCACGGAGTTGTCTACGCTTACCGCAGAATCGATAAAAAGTATACGTTCGTAGGCGTATTCGGCTGGCTCGCTCCCCTGCTGATCCTCGGGTTTTATACGATGCTCGGAGGCTTCTGCATCAAGTATATGGTCGTCAATCTGGGAGATTTTCTCGGGACATCCTGGGGACTCGGAACCGCTGACAGCAGCGCTTACTTTGCGGCATTTTCGGCGGACGAGATCCAGACCGTTATCTACACATTGATATTTATAATCGTCACGATGATTATCGTCGGGGCGGGGATCACGGACGGAATCGAACGATTTTCGGTGGTGGCTATGCCGATGCTGTTTTTTATGCTGGTGATCGTCATCATTCGAAGTGTCACGCTGCCCGGTGCGGGAGCGGGTCTCACTTTCATTTTCAAACCGGATCTGTCGGTATTCCGCGACTGGGGCTGGGTCAGTGTTTTGTCTGCGGCAGGCGGGCAAATGTTTTTCTCTCTCTCCATCGGCATGGGAATCAATATCACCTACGGATCATACATGAAAAAGACGGATGATCTCGTGCAGAGTGCATGGATCATACCGATTGCGGATACATTCGTTGCGGTACTGGCGGCGCTTGCCACAATGCCCGCTGTATTCTCGGCAGGTCTCGATCCCGCTCAGGGTCCCGGCATGCTGTATGTCACGCTGCAGACGGTCTTTAAGGCGATGGGAAGATTCGGAGCTCTGTTCGGCGTCATTTTTTATGCTCTGGTATTTATTGCGGCAGTCACATCATCCATCGCCCTGGCGGAGACGGTTGTGTCATCCCTGATAGACTGGCAGATTTCACATGGTAAGCCTCATGACAGGACCAAGATAACGGTCATTGTGGGTCTCATCGTTGCCGCTATGGGAGTCTTTATCTCGATTGACGGCCTCGGAACACAGGGTCTTCCGCAGATCTTCGGACAGGGCTGCTGGCTGGATTCATTTGACCTTGTGTCGGAAGGGATCTTACTTCCGCTGGGTTCTCTGATTCTGGCTCTGATACTCGGTTGGTTCAGGCCGCATTATATAGATGATGAAATTGAGAGGAACGGGGAGCTATTTGCCCTGAAGAATGTATGGCAGTTCTGCATCAGATTTATTGTTCCTCCGATCATGGTGTTCATACTGCTCGGTCAGATCAGTGCATTTTTCGGACTCGGATGGTTCTGAAACTTATAATACAACATTAAAGAGGTGAAAATGATGTCCTGCGATAAAAAGAAAATCCTTGTTATAAATCCCGGCTCCACTTCCACGAAGGTGAGTCTGTTTCTCGATGAGAAGTGTCTGTTCGAGAAGAATCTGTTTCATGATGCACCGGAGCTGCTCAAATACAGCCACGTTAACGGCCAGCTCCCGTTCCGATGCGGCGTCATCCTGAATATGCTTGCAGAAGAGAATGTCGATCCCTATACCATAGACGCATTTGTCGGACGCGGAGGCAGCGCCTGCACACAGCCCGGCGGCATTACGAAAATCGATCGGAAAATGTATGACGATACTGTCGCGGCGGTGGGCGGATCGGAACATCCGGCTAAGCTCGGCGTCATGATTGCGTGGACATTTGCTCAAAAATACGGAAAAGACGCTTACACGCTCAATCCGACCAATGTCGACGAGTATTGCGATTATGCAAGACTTACCGGTATTAAGGGAATTTACCGCGTCTCGCATTCCCATGTACTGAATCAGAAGGCTGTCGCCGAGTATCACGCGAAGACGATCGGGAAACAGTATGAAGAATGTAATTTTATCGTCGCGCATATTGACGGCGGCATCACTGTCAGCGCGCACGATCACGGCCGCATGGTAGACGGAAATATGGGAGCGGACGGAGAAGGCGCATTCACCCCTACCCGTATAGGGTCTCTGCCGGTTCTGCAGCTTCTCGATTATCTTGAGACCCATTCCGCGGAGGACGTCCGCCGTGCATGTGCCCGTTCCGGAGGATTTGTCCAGTATTTCGTTACTTCCAACTCCGATACGATTCATGAGCTCGTCGAGAGCGGGGACAGGAAAGCTTCCCTTATCTGGAATACCATGATTTATCAGATCTGTAAGATGATCGGTGAGATGAGTACGGTACTCTGCGGCAAAGTAGACGCGATTCTTCTGACCGGAGGACTTATGCGATTCAAAGACATCGAAGAGACTATTGAGAAGAGATGCGGTTTTATTGCTCCGATCAGCGTATATCCGGGTGAGATGGAGCAGGAGGCTATGGCATTGCCGACGTTAAAGGTATTGCGCGGCGAGATTCAGGCAGGAAAGTATGAAGGAAGAAATGTCTGGGAAGGGTTTGAGGGGATTGAACTTTAATCTCAGACGCAGAATTCCCGTGACATAAGTTTTCTCGGTCGTGAGAGATTACGAATGAGATTTCTAATTGCAAAAAGGAGATATGTGCCGTATGAGCATGATTGAAAAGGTAAAAGAGAAAGCGAGAGCGGTCAGAAAGTCCATTGTGTTCCCGGAAGGATCGGAAGAGCGCACGATCCAGGCAGCTGAAGTGCTGGTCAATGAGAAGCTTGCTTTTCCTGTTCTTCTCGGTGATCCGGATGAGATCGGTAAAGAAGCCGAGCGGCTCGGAGTCAATCTCGACGGAATACGAATTGAAAATCCGGCCGGCAGCGATAAACTTGCACAGTATGCTAAAGCGCTGTATGAGCTCAGAAAAGAGAAGGGTGTAACTCCTGAAAAAGCCGAATCACTGGTCTGCGACCCGATGTACTACGGAATTATGATGGTCAAGCTCGGCGATGCCGACGGACTTGTATCGGGAGCGGTTCACACTACAGGTGATATGCTTCGCCCGGCTCTTCAGATCATTAAGACAAAGCCGGAGATGAAGATCGTGTCGTCGAGTTTTCTTATGGACTGTCCGGATAAGAGTCTCGGGGAGGACGGACTGCTGGTTTACGCGGACTGTGTCGTCATGCCGAGTCCGACAGAAGAGGAGCTCGCCTATATTGCAGTTGCGGCAGCGGATACCGCCCGCACGCTGTGCGGCATTGAGGAACCGCGGGTCGCCATGCTGTCCTTCTCAACGAAGGGAAGCGCAAAGCATGAGTCGGTATCCAGGGTACAGAGAGCGGTGGAGATCGCGCATAAGATCGCGCCGGATCTTCTGCTGGACGGCGAGATGCAGTTCGATGCAGCCCTTGTTCCGGAAATCGGAGAAAGTAAGGCTAAAGGGAGTCCGGTTGCCGGGCACGCAAATGTTCTGATTTTCCCGGATCTCCAGGCGGGAAACATCGGTTACAAGATCACTCAGAGAATCGGCGGCGCCGACTGCTTTGCGGTTCTTCAGGGGTTGCAGAAACCCTGCAATGACCTGTCCCGCGGATGCAGTGTCGAGGATATCGTGAATACGGCGGCTATGACTGCCGTGCAGGCGCAGTCGAACTGAGTACAGACTTCCCATTCAGGTGGGAAGTTTTTCTTTATTTACCAGATATCATCTGCTATAATAGCAGAGCTGTATAAATCCCCCGGCATGATTCTGCGGTGAATGTGCAGAGTGTACTTTGTGATACAGCCAAGCAGTTCGGGTCCGATATCCTGCTTGTAAAATACTAAAACCAAAGGAGAAAATAATAATGCGGAGTTTTAAAAGTGAGTGGGAGGAGTGCAAAGTCCTCCTTCGCAGCGTGCCTTCAATTGTCATCGCTGTGTTTATTCTTTCGGTCGTATTGATGAATCTTCTTGCGGGAAGGGAGCTTTACCGCTCGGAATATTTCTGCATCAATACGGGTCTCGCCCTGTCCTGGATTTCTTTTCTGTGTATGGACTGTATCTGTAAGCGGTTCGGAGCCAAGGCCGCTACATCAATTTCAATCGTAGCTATTTTCGTGAATATGTTCTGTGCAGTTATTTTTTATCTGCTGATGCTGACGCCCGGACGATGGGCTGCATACTATTCTGCGGCTGATTCCGCAACCGGAAAAATGATTACTGCCGGGATTGACAGTACATTCAGTTCCGCATGGTATATTGTGATCGGATCATCGATAGCCATGCTGGCCGGTTCAGTTGTGAATTCTGCGCTGAATCAGTACATAGGTTCGCTCGCCGATAAGGGTAATTATACCGGATTTGCGGCGCGAAGCCTGTCTTCTACATGTATTGCGCAGTTTGTCGACAACTTTGTTTTCTCTGCTCTGGTATCCCATGTCTTTTTCGGCTGGAACTGGACACAGGTACTTATCTGTTCCTTCACGTCGATGCTGATCGAGCTTGGGCTTGAAGCTGTCTTTTCACCGCTCGGGTACAGGATTGCCAGCGCGTGGGAAAAAGACAATGTAGGTAACGATTACATCAAGATACAGAATGCAGCTCTTTCTGTGAGGTGAATATGGAACCGGAACGTCTCTCTGCAGTTGAGCTCGGAAAGCTGGTCAACGCGAAAGAAATTTCTCCGACAGAAGTCATTTCGTACTTTGAAAAGCGCATTGAACGGCGGAACGCTGACATCAATGCATTTACCTATACAAAATTCGAAGAGGCTTATGCGGAAGCGAAAAGACTTGAAGACCGTATCATGAAAGGCGGGTATGCAGGACCTCTGGCAGGTGTGCCTGTTGCACTTAAGGACTTTCTTCCCTCAAAAAAGGGATGGACGAATTCTCATGGCGGCGTAAAAGCCTTAATACAAAATGATACAGAAGATTCCGTCTTTTACAGGGCGGCTTCGTCTGCAGGTGCCATAGCGGTCGGAAAGACAAATGCTCCGGCTTTCGCATTTCGCGGAACGACAGACAATAAACTCTACGGTCCTACATCTACGCCCTTCAAGCCGGGCTACAATTCGGGAGGTTCATCCGGAGGCAGTGCGGCGGCTGTGGCGGACGGTCTGATTCTGATCGGTGAAGGCTCAGACGGAGGAGGGTCTATCCGGATCCCTGCTTCATGGTGCGGCTGCTTTGGCTTTAAGGCTTCCGTCGGTACTATTCCGAGTGTCAACAGGCCGGACGGCTGGTCTGCCTCGCATCCGTATTGTTTTAACGGCGCTATCACAAAGACTGTCGAGGACAGTGCCGTTATGCTGAACTATATGGCCGGTTACGATCCCCGCGATCCTCACAGTATCGATTGGGGAAAACGGGATTTCACGGAGCTCATGAAGAAGCCCATTACAAATTGCCGGATAGGTTATACCGATGATTTCGGTGTATTTACTGTCGATCCCGAAGTCAGAGATATCGTAAGAAGAGCTGCCGTGAAATTTGAAGAAGCCGGAGCTGTAGTGGAGCCGGCCGAGTTTCATTTTCATTATACCCAGAATGAATATGCTGAACTCTGGTGCAGAAGTATCTGTTTTGATACTGCGACGGATATGGAATTATGGAAACGCGGAGGTTTCGACCTGATAAGGCATTATCGGGAGCAGCTTCCGGAAGAGTTCATATACTGGAATAAGAAAATCATGAGAGCAGATATCCTGGGCTTCCGTAAGCTCAACGAGATGCGGACGGAAATTCTCGATGCTCAGGAAAAGGTATTCAGAACGTATGATTATATTTTATCACCGGTCACCATATGTCCTCCGGTGAAAAATGCGGCAGACCGCAATACAAAGGGACCTTCCGAACTGAATGGCAGGAAGATTGAGCCTCTGATCGGATTTGCAGAGACATTTTTCGAGAATTTTACGGGAAATCCGGCGGCATCCGTGCCGGCGGGGCTCACAGCCGAGGGGTTGCCGGTCGGTATGCAGATCATAGGAAGAAAGTTCCGGGATGGAGATGTTCTGGCTGCAGCGCACGCTTATGAGGAGATTAATCCGTGGTCTTATGATATTCCTTACGGAAGAAAGCTGAGGGCGAATTAATGCACAACGAATATTCTCCGCTCAGTACGGAGGCTCAGTCTCGGATTTAGATTGAAAGGCGGTCAAATGGCAAAACTCACTGTTGATAACGGGAGTCCGGAACAAATCGTGAAGGATATAAAAAAGCTGGCGCATGAGAAGGGCTTTCCCTGTACATTCACAGCGGATACGGCGGAGTTCATTATAAAGAGGATACGCGATAACAGCATGATGCTGTTCGGAAGATACAGCGACGGAATTCTTGTTTCTATAGGCACGCTCTCGATTTTTTCGGTATTTCCCTGTCCGGATTCTCCGAATGGACTGGTCGGGCATATCTCCGGAGTTTACACACATCCGCAGTACCGCCGCCGCGGACACTCGACAAAGCTTTTGGATGAAATGACAGAAGCCGGGCGTCTTTACGGATGTGATTATTTGTGTCTTGATTCGACAGCAGACGAACTTTACTGTAAAGCCGGTTTCGTCAGGGCTCCTGAGGGGGAGACCCGCATGTGGAAGAGACTCTGATCGGGCTTACTGATTCGGATAGGAATTACAGATAGGCAGGCTTCAGACGGATTACATATGAAATCAGGGGGTTCGCACGGATTCTGCCGGGAATCACAGGAACGGAAATGACAGGCGTTCTTGATTCTCTGATGAAGAATTCTCGTGACTTAAGTCGTGAGATGAATGCGCAAAATGAAACTTGTCTC
>CAMYVI010000016.1 GCA_947302185.1 uncultured Lachnospiraceae bacterium | reverse complement strand
GAAGCTGCTCTATCTGGCTTATGCCGGGCTATAGGGGATTTGGGGACGGTTCTTTTTGCGTGAAATAACAGCCTGCCTGAGCTGCTTCACGTAATAAGAACCGTCCCTATAAATGTGGCAATCACCCAGCGATTTGTTATTAATCACGTGTCTATTGAATGGAAATATGCAAGAGAATGATGGTATACTTTGTACAGGAGGTATTGCTATGACAAAAGAAGTTAGACTTACTACACTTGCAAAGACATCGGGGTGAGCGGCCAAAATAGGTCCCGAGACCCTTTCCCAGGTTCTGGGAAAGCTGCCCCGTTTTTATGACGAGAACCTGCTCGTCGGCATTGAAACGTCCGATGATGCAGCAGTTTACAAGATCACAGATGATATTGCCCTGATCCAGACAGTGGATTTCTTCACCCCGGTGGTGGATGATCCCTATACCTTTGGTCAGATCGCTGCCGCCAATTCTCTGAGCGACGTCTACGCGATGGGCGGACTGCCGAAGATCGCTCTCAACATATGCGGATTCCCGAACTGTCTGGACCCGTCGGTGCTGGGAGACATTCTGGCCGGCGGTGCCGACAAAGTCAAGGAAGCCGGAGCGCTCCTCATCGGAGGACACACGATCCAGAACGATGAGCCGCAGTACGGTCTGTGCGTCGCCGGTTTTGTTCACCCGGACAAGGTGTACAGGAACTGCGGCACGAGGCCCGGGGATGTTCTGATCCTGACCAAGGAGATCGGAAGCGGAATCGTGAATACGGCCCTTAAAGCGGAGATGGCATCACCCGAAGCATACCGGGATGCCGTGCGGGTCATGACGACGCTGAATGACAAGGCGGGAAGAATCATCCGGGAGTATCCTGTGACTGCGTGTACGGATATCACAGGCTTTGGACTGCTCGGCCACTGCGCCGAGATGGCGGTGCCCAGCGATGTCACATTCGAACTTTATCCGGAATCAATTCCTTATATAAAGGAAGCGAAAGACTACGCCATGATGGGTCTGATCCCTGCCGGCGCCTACAAGAACCGCAAGCTGACCATGAACCGAATGCGCGCTGACGGGATCGATGAGGTCTATATCGACCTGCTCCACGACCCGCAGTCATCAGGCGGACTTCTGTTCTCCGTTCCCGCAGACTGTGTTGACCGGGTCATGGATGAATTTGCGCGCGCCAATATGAGTACCACCGCTGCAGTGATCGGCAGAGCGGTACCGCACGAGGATGAGTATATCCGTCTGCTCCCCGGAAAGTACGGTGTGATGGTATGAGAAAAAAAGAAATGAAGCTGGTCGTCACGTTCCATACGACGGCGGACGCTATGGCGACTGAGAGAGTGTGTAAAAGTGCTGATCTTCCGGGCCGCCTGATCCCGGTCCCGAGGACAATTTCCGCGGGGTGCGGTATGTCCTGGTGCACCGATGAGGCTTTGGAGGAGCAGCTTACAGCCTTGCTTGATGCAAATCAGATCGAGCGGGAGGGAATCTTCCATTGTCAGATATAATGACACTGACTTTCTATAAATCTGCAAATATATATTTAAATAATCAATAAATGAGACCCCTTATCAGGAGGGGTGATTGGACACACACAGAGAACCAACTATATAATAAATTTCAGTGGCGGATAACAATCCTCCGCTGAGTGGGGCGAAAAGTCAAAAGAGATTCTTTTGGCTTTTAGTATCTGTAAAAAGATTTGAAAAGGTGGTGTGTGTATGAATCTATCGGACTCAAAAATGAAACTATTGATCGCGGGGCTCGGATGCGGCGTTATCGCGGCAGTCCTCGCCTACATGGGCAACCCTGCCAACATGGCATTTTGCATCGCTTGCTTTATCCGTGATATGGCGGGCTCTCTCGGCTTCCATCAGGCGGCAGTCGTCCAGTATGCCCGCCCTGAAATCATCGGACTTGTCCTGGGTGCGTTTATTATTTCTATTCTGACGGGCGAGTACCGCTCATCCGGCGGATCCGCACCGATGATCCGATTCATTCTCGGTGTTATCATTATGATCGGATCCCTGATTTTCCTCGGATGCCCGCTGCGTATGGTCCTCCGCATGTCAGCCGGAGATCTCAATGCGTGGATCGCCCTTATCGGATTTGCGGCCGGAGCCGGAACAGGCGCATTTGCCCTGAAGAGCGGATTCAGTCTCGGCCGTGCCTATGAGACAAAACAGGGCAGCGGTTTTGTTCTGCCTGCCATGATGGCCGGCGTTCTTATCCTGCTTGTGTGTACGTCTCTGCTGAAGTTCAGCGAATCCGGACCGGGCAGCGTCCATGCTCCGATTATCATGTCTCTCATCGGCGGCCTTCTGTTCGGTATGTTTGCCCAGAAGTCGAGACTGTGCTTCGCCGGCGGCATCCGTGACGCTATCCTGATGAGAAACTTCGACCTGCTTATACCGCTCGGCGGCCTCTTCGCTGTCATGCTCGTATACAATATCGCAATGGGCAAGTTCGTTCTCGCTATGAACACGCCGGGCATCATCGCGCATTCGAATTCTCTGTGGAATGTTCTCGGCATGTACACTGTAGGCTTTGCCGCAGTCCTCGCCGGCGGCTGCCCGCTTCGTCAGCTGATCCTTGCAGGTCAGGGTTCTTCTGACTCCGCGGTCACTGTGCTCGGTATGTTCTTCGGCGCGGCCCTGTGCCACAACCTGGGCCTCGCGTCCAGCGGCACAGCGATGAACGCTGAGACCGGTGAGCTTGTAGCCGGCGCGGTCACTCCGAACGGCAAGGTCGCATGCATTATATGTATCGTGATTTGCTTCATAATTGCATTTGCAAATAAAAGAAAACAGAGCTGATTATAAAGGAGATTCACAATGGAAATAGTTGATGCAAGAGGGCTGTCCTGCCCGGAACCGCTGATGCTGACAGATCAGGCATTAAAGAAGGCCAAAGGCCCCATCAAGGTGCTGGTGAGTGAGCCGCATCAGAAGACGAACATCGAAAAACTCGCAAAATCGAAAGGCAAGAAGGCTGTTTCAAATGCAGTCGGCTCGGAATTTGAGATAGTTATATCATGATTTATTTTGACAATGCCGCGACTACTATGGTCAAACCCCGCTGTGTCATAGAGGCGGTAACGCAGGCCATGCAGCATATGGGAAACTCCGGGCGGGGAACTCACGGCGCTTCGCTCGGAGCGGCAAGAACGATTTATGACACGCGAAAGCTGCTCGCGGATTTTTTCAACGCGGAGAAAGCGACGCGGATCGCGTTCACGGCCAACTCCACAGAGAGCCTGAATATCGCGATCAAGGGTCTTTTTGCCCCGGGCGACCATGTTATCTCCACGGTGCTGGAGCACAACTCAGTGCTTCGTCCCCTCTATGAGCTTGAAAAAAAGGGCGTGCGGGTAACGTATGCCGAGTGCGATGAAAAGGGGGCGATCCGACCGGAGGACATCCTTAAATATGTGGACAGCTCCACAAGGGGAATCGTCTGTACGCACGCATCGAATCTGACGGGCAATATGGTCGATATTGCCCGCATCGGCGCGGCAGCCCGTAAGGCCGGCATCATCTTTATTGTGGACGCGTCTCAAACGGCGGGGGTCATTCCGATCGACGTTCAGGAGATGAATATAGACGTACTGTGCTTTACCGGTCACAAAGGACTTCTGGGTCCTCAGGGGACAGGCGGTCTTTATGTGCGCGAGGGGGTGGAGATCCGTCCGCTCCTTTCCGGAGGCAGCGGCGTGCAGACCTACAGCAGGGAGCATCCCAGGGAAATGCCTACAGCACTGGAAGCAGGCACACTGAACGGACACGGAATTGCCGGTCTTCACGCGGCGGTAGAGTATATCATGGAGACCGGGATCGACGACATAAGGAGTGCGGAGCGTGAGCTCATGCGCCGTTTCTATAACGGCGCGAAAGAAATTCCCGGCGTGCGTATCTACGGCGATTTCGATACGGAGGAAAGGTGCCCGATCGTTACGCTCAACCTGAGAGATTATGATTCCGGTGAGGTCAGCGATGAGCTCGCCTTCGGGTATGAGATCGCGACAAGGCCTGGCGGCCACTGTGCGCCGATGATGCACAGGGCGCTGGGAACAGTCAGTCAGGGAGCGGTGCGATTCAGCTTCTCGAGCTTCAACACAGCGGATGAAGTTGATACTGCCCTTGATGCGCTCCGGGAACTTGCCGGGGGAGAGGATTAGTGATTCAAGCGTGCTTATGTGATTTTTTATAAGCGCGCTTATTGATTGTGTTGACATATGAATTCCGGCCGTGATAATATCATATCGGAAGTTCTCCGGAACTTAAAATGTTAATAAGGGAGTGGATAGGTAACTGGTGTGCCTCCTGGTCTTCAAAACCAGTGTTGGGCGTGTGTACGTCCTGGGTGGGTTCGATTCCCACACGCTCTCGCCAGAATGATCTGTGCAGACTTGCACGTTAAAAAGAACTGCCGCATATGGCAGTTCTTTTTGGTTATATCGATAATTGGGGAAAGCCGCTTTGAGGTTATCAGCTGTCAACGATAAAGTGCAGCATTTTCAGGAAATCCGCTGTCGGTTTTCTGTAATCTTCGAGAGTTCCGCCGGCCATGGTTATGTCCGCATAAGATTCGTCGGAGGGAGTTCCGGCCTCGCGGATCTGGCTGGACAGATACTCCTCAAGCGTGCTCACGATGATGAAATTGGCCATCTCAAGGGTCTCGTCTGTCAGGCGGGCTCCGGGCTCATTGACGAGGGGGGTCAGAATACTCAGGCATCTGTCATACATGGTGTTCCCCTGGAACATGGCGTTAATGAGCGGAGAATGATCGTTCTTAATGTCCGGGAATAGAGTATAGTATTCATCCAGCAGTTCTGTGAGCTGATATTTATATTTGCCGAAGAAGAAGTTGTAGTAAAGTGCCGGACTGGAAAATGCGTAGCGGCAGAAGCAGTTCCAGATAGCATAAAAGTATTCGTAAGGGCTAAGGTCCTGTCGGCTTATTTCGACCAGGGCATCACTGTAGGGCTGAAGAAAACGCACGGAAGCGAGTGCAATCAGCCAGTCGGAGTCCTGAAAATAGGAATAAATTGTTGAATTGTGGAATCCTGCGGTCTCCGCGATCTTGCGGATCGAGATGGAGGAAAACGGCTGAGAAGCGATCAGAGTCGATGCGGCATCCACGAAGGCGCGTTTTCTCCGCAGGAATAAATCCTGGTTCTTTTTATTCAGCATATGGCATTACCTGTATCGTTGGCTAAGAGGACGGAAGCTGCGTCCCGGCACGGCTGCGATATCAAAGAGAGTATGACAAAGATGTAATAAATGGCAAATATGCAGTGAAATTTTTATATATCCTATCTTACTATAGATTTATAGAGATAAGCAATAGTGAGAAAAAAATTAAGGCACTTATCTTTAAATCGGACGTAACAGTTCAGACAGGCTGTTATGATAGTTCGTTAACGGCGCAAAGCATCCATCTTCGTGAGAAAAGCATTGCTGGTCCGACCGAGAGACCAAAAGGCTTTAGCCTTTTTGGCTCGCAGGGTAGTGACCAGCGCTTTTCGATGAAGATGATGTTTGCGTCGTATCTCAGACCTCGAACAGCCTGTCTGAACTATTACAATCGGACACTGAATCGGAAAGGGAAAACACTATGAACGGCATGGGATTTTCGGAACCGGGAACGCGGATTTTTTGGACAAGGCAGGCCGCGGCGATTGAAGAGGAGCTGGAGAAGACGGGCGTCTACCGGGTAAAAAAAGAGTATATAGAAAAGAAAAATGATACGATCTCGGAGTTTTATCTCAGACTGTATCGCTGGTACACGAAAGAAGCTTCGAAATATATAGAGACTGCAGGAGAATACCCGATCTGGCTCAGCATGTCGGAGGACAATATGCTGCAGCCGGTGGAAGGCACCGTCATTCTGGAAGTTGAGATCCCGGCTGACAGGTATCTTTTATGCAATTATGACGCGTGGGGCTACATTGTCAATTATTTTTATGTGCCTCTTGATGAGGCGGACCGTGTCCGTCATACGAACGAACTCCGGCGTTACGGTATCGGCAGCGATGATGAGCTGCTTCTTACAAATAAAGGGAATTTCTATCCTCTTTTAAAGCGGGAGGTGCAGCAGAGCTGGAGCCGCGCGTTTACTCTGAAGCCGGGAAATACGGAGATGGGTCTCGTGGCGACTGCCTGGGAGATCCGTAAGGAGTGGGTCAGAAAAATCCGTCACTATTTAAATACGGAGGAATAAAAATGAGAATGTGGACAGTACAGATGCCGGTCGTGCAGGAGACATTGGATCTTTGCGGGGTCTCCTATGTAAAGCGGGAATATCTGAGAAAAAAATACAGGGAGACTGCATGGATCTTCCTTGAGGCCTACTCGTTCATGACCCGGGAGATGGAAAAACGCGTGCCAAGACCCGCCGAGGCGGAAAGCCCGATATGGGTCTTCCGGGACGTAAGCCGCGTGTTCTGCCATGAGGGAGCCCTCTTATATGAGCTGGAAGTCCCGGAGGATCAGATGGTACTTTTTGACCTCAGGAACTGGCAGGAGATCCTGTCGCTTAAACCCCTGGGAAATCCTGCGGAGCGGGAGAAGATACTTTCGGATATGAGACGGCAGGGGGCCGGCGACACGACCGATGTCTTCGCAAAGCCTTTTTACCCCCTGGTAAAGAAGCAGATCAGAGACAGCTGGAAAGCTCTCTTTACAGAACCGTTGCCGGATGAGACCTGGCAGCAGGGGGCTGTCTGGATGCTGAAAAAAGAGTGGATCATCGGCACTGAAAAACTATAACCGTACTCAAAATTCGATTTATAGAGATAGTCTATTAATTGTATTTTGATATAAATAAGCGCGCTTATTGACTTACTTATCATGTTCTTATAAACTATTACTATAAGAAAGCGCGCTTATTTTTATGCGAATATGTGGATATGTACTAGTCAAAAGTTCCATGTTCGCGCAACAAAGAGACAATTTGCACATGGAAAGGAGGAGGATGATTTCTTGAAACTCGAGATTGGTAATTTTTATGTAAATGAAATCGCTTTCGGAGATGAATTATCCTTCAAAGACGGTGTTCTGACCATCAACAAAGAAGAAGCACTTGCGATGGTAAGAGAAGACGACCGCATCACAGAGGCTGAGCTTTATATTGTTAAGCCCGGCGACGAAGTACGCCTTTGCCCGGTCAAGGAAGCAATCGAACCGCGTGTAAGGCTTGACGGCAAGGGACTTTTCCCGGGCTACACAAGTCCGCTGCGCCAGTCCGGCAACGGCGTTCTCCACGCACTCAAGAACTGCAGTGTCCTCGTAGTAGGAAGACACTGGGGCGGATTCCAGGACGGCCTCATCGATATGAGCGGCCCGGGCCAGAAGCACACATACTTCGGCGGCCTCAACAATATCGTACTGGTAGCTGACACGAACGAGGAATTCGAGCGCTATGAGCAGCAGAAGAAGAACGACGCGCTGAGACGTGCAGGTCACAAGCTCGCTGAGTTCATCGGACAGTGCGTAAAGGAGCTTACTCCGGAAGACACGGATGTCTATGAGACAACTCCGATCACAAAGAGATCTGCAGAAGTCAATGCGCTTCCGGCACTCGTTGCTGTTCTTCAGCCGCAGTCCCAGATGGAAGCTCTCGGCTACAATGACCTTGTTTACGGCTGGGATATGAACAAGTATCTCCCGACACTTATGAGCCCGCAGGAAATCCTTGACGGCGCTCTTGTATCCGGATCCTTCATGCCGTGCTCATCCAAGTGGTCGACATATGACTTCCAGAACTATCCGATTCTCCGTGCGCTTATGGACGAGGACGGAAAAGACTACAACTTCCTTGGCGTTATCATGGCTAACCTGAACGTCGCTATGGATCAGAAAGAGCGCGCAATTCAGTTCATCGTACAGACAGCTACAGAACTTGGCGCAGATTTCGCTCTGGTCACAGAAGAAGGCTACGGCAACCCGGATGCTGACTACGTCGGTGCTATCGCTGCCCTCGAGACTGCAGGCATCAAGGTCGTCGGTGTTGCAAATGAGTGCACAGGCCGTGACGGCGCTTCTCAGCCGCTCGTTACTCTGGATGAGAAGATCCATGCAATGGTTTCTACCGGCAACGTATCGGAACTTATTGAACTTCCTCCGATGAAGGTCGTCCTCGGCGAGCTTGAAGCTCTCGGCAGAGACGGTAACTCCGGCGGTTGGGAAGGCGACGAGATCCTCGGACCTTCTGTAAGACCCGACGGCTCCATCATCATGGAAGACAATGGCCTGTTCTGCGGCGATATGACTGTAGGCTGGTCACACAAGACAATGAAAGATTTCTGATAAAGGAGAAATAGCATGAGCAAAAAGGCGATTATTTACGTCAATCAGTTCTTCGGCCAGCTCGGCGGCGAAGATACTGCAGGCGTAGGCCCGTCCATCCATGAGGGATTGATCGGCCCGGCCATGGCGTACAATGCGCAGCTGAAGGATTGCGATGTCACACACACAATCATCTGCGGCGACAACTATATGGGATCCAACACCGAGGATGCTGTAGCACAGATTCTTGGATTCCTTGAAAATCTTGAATTCGATATCTTTATTGCAGGTCCGGCATTCAACGCTGGTCGTTACGGCGTTGCGTGCGGCACGATCTGCAAGGCAGTCAAAGACAAGTTCGGTGTTCCGGTCATCACATCCATGAACCAGGAGAATCCGGGTATGGAAATGTTCCGCAAGGATATTATCATCATGAAGGGCGGCAACATCGCTTCCAAGATGAGAAAAGACCTCGCGGCAGTCGTCAAGGTCGCCAACAAGATGCTTGCCGGCGAAGAAGTCGGCCCGGCAGCTGACGAAGGCTACTTCCCGACAGGACGTCGTCATCAGGTATTTATCGAAGAGGATGCCACAACACGTTTCATGAGAATGCTTCATGCACGTATCGCCGGCGAAGAGTTCGTCTCCGAGCTGATCGTTCCGAAGCTTGACCGCGTCCCGATCGCAGCTCCGGTCAAGGACCTCAAGCAGGCAAAGGTAGCCCTCCTCACAACAGGCGGTATCGTCCCGGTGGACAATCCGGACCGTATCCAGTCCGCATCCGCTACACGCTGGGGCAAGTACGATATCACAGGTATGGAAAGACTCGAGAGCGGCGTCTTCAAGACGATCCACGCCGGATTCGATCCTGCCGCTGCAAATGCTGACCCGAACGTCATCATGCCGATCGACGTTCTTCGCGCCATGGAGAAGGAAGGCGTATTCGGAAGCCTTCATCAGTACTTCTACGCAACTGTCGGTACAGGAACGACAGAGAAGGAAGCTTCGAGAATGGCTAAGGAAATTCTGCCATTACTGCAGGCCGACAATGTCGACGCATGCATAATGGTAAGTACGTGAGGGACCTGTACACGTTGCGGTGCAACGATGGTCAAAGAAATTGAGCGTGCTGGTATTCCGATCGTTCATATGTGCAATATCGTTCCTGTTTCCAAGACGGTTGGCGCGAACCGAATCGTTCCGACAATCTCTATCCCGTATCCGTTGGGAGATCCTGCTACATCCAAGGAAGATCAGTGGAAGCTTCGTTATCACAGAGTCAGAGTTGCTCTGGAGGCACTTGCTACTGATGTTGAGGAGCAGACAGTATTCCCGGTATAATCAGAGATCTGATTTTTGTGTGATGTGGTCGCCAAAATCAGATTCGGGATTCTTTTTGGCGACCGCATCTTGAATACGCGCTGCTCCATGTTGTCCTTAGTTAACAGACAAATGGAGATAAGCGGATGAAAAAAGAATTTAATACAATTTTTATTGTTTCACTAATTATTTGCGTGATCATTGCGGTCTGGGCGGTTGGCTTCAACGCTGCTTTTACCGTTGCGGCCAACGCCATGTTCGCGTTCTTCACGCAGAAATTCGGGTGGCTGTACCTTGTTGCTATGATAGCCTTTGTTGTGTTCGCGGTTTTTATCGCTGCCAGCAAGTGGGGAAATATCACACTGGGCGAGGACGGTGAGAAGCCTGAGTACAGCACTTTGACATGGTTCGCCATGCTGTTTGGCTGCGGCATGGGTGTCGGCCTGGTATTCTGGGGCGTAGCGGAACCTATTTCCTTCTACGTTTCACCGGCTGCAGGCATTGCTCCGGAAACTCCGGAAGCCGCGAATTTCGCGCTAAAAGCCGCTTTTATGCACTGGGGCGTATCTCCGTGGGCTAACTATGCTATAATGGGATTAGGACTTGCCTACTTTGGATTCCGAAAGAAACAGAACGCCATGATCAGCACCACACTGGTTCCGCTGATCGGAGACAGGGCAAAAGGTATGCTTGGCACAATAGTTGACGTTCTCGCTGTATTTGCAACAGTTGCGGGTGTCGTCACATCCCTCGGACTCGGTGTCATGCAGATCAACTCAGGTCTTAACATGGTCCTGGGAATTCCTTCCAACCTGATGATTCAGATCATCATTATCCTGATCATCTCTGTCATCTACATTTCGACGGCAGCGGCCGGTATCGAAAAGGGAATTGCAGTTATCTCTGACATCAACCTGTATCTGTTCGTCGGTCTTATGATCGCGGGCTTTGTACTGGGACCGAAGATGGAGATCCTCAACGGCTTCATCGGAGGCATCGGATCCTACCTGCAGGATTTCATCAAGGATTCACTGCTTGTAAACGGATACGGTGACAACAGCTGGACTTTTGACTGGAGAATCTTCTACTGGGCATGGTTCATCGCGTGGGCTCCGTTTGTCGGCGTCTTCATCGCCCGAATCTCCAAGGGCAGAACGATCCGTGAGTTCATCATGGGCGTTGCTCTGGTCCCGGGTCTTACATCTATCGTATGGTTCTCGATTTTCGGATGCCTCGGACTTCACCTGGCTAACACGGGTGTTCTCACACACGAGCAGCTTGCGGCGATCGCTGCAGCACCGGAGACAGGACTCTTTACGGTATTACAGTATTACCCGCTGACGAAGATTTTCTCTATAGTAGCTATTGTTTTGTTGAACACATTCTTCATCACGTCAGCGAACTCGGGTACATTCGTCTTGTCAATGCTTACATCTGATGGTGAGCAGAACCCGCCGAAGAAGAAGATGGTCATCTGGGGCGTTATTCAGTCGATCATGGCAATCGGCATGATGCTGGCAGGCGGACTCAAACCGCTTCAGACGATTTCGCTTGCGGCTGCGTTCCCGTTCATCTTTATTATGTTTGCTGAGATGGCATCCCTTGTTATTGCGCTGAAGGAAGAAAAGGTGTAAATAGCGGCGATTGTGCCGTCATAACCGGCTAAAGTATTTATGCCGGGAGTATTGGAGGAAAAAAAGATGGGCAAATTATATGATGTAGTCATCCTCGGTGCAGGCCCCGGCGGACTTGCTGCCGGACTGTATGCGGGACGTGCCAGACTGTCGACCCTGATCGTTGAGAAGGGTGTTGACGGCGGCCAGATCGCTATCACAAACGAGATTGAAAATTATCCGGGCCAGATCGTGGATGCAGAGGAGTCAGGACCGTCTCTGATCGAGCGCTTCACAAAGCAGGCAGAAATGTTCGGATGCGAAAGAGTTCACGATATCATCGAGAAAGTCGAAGTCGACGGCGATGTCAAGAGACTGATCGGCAAGGACGGCACCTATGAGGGCAAGACGCTGATCATTGCTACAGGCGCGTTCCCGAGACCGATCGGCTGTGAAGGCGAGAAGGAATTCCTTGGCAAGGGCGTTTCCTACTGCGCGACATGCGACGCGAACTTCTTCGAAGATTTCGAAGTCTACGTCGTAGGCGGCGGTGATGCGGCTGTTGAGGAGGCTATTTATCTGACAAAGTTTGCCCGTGACGTCACGGTCATTCACAGAAGAGATGAGCTTCGCGCTGCAAAGTCCATTCAGGAGAGAGCTTTCAAGGTTCCGAACCTCCACTTCATGTGGAATTCTGTTGTCGTAAAGCTTGACGGCGATGACATTCTCCAGAAGATGACTGTTAAGGATACCAAGACCGGAGAACTCAGAGAGTATGAGTGCGATCCGGATGACGGTATGTTCGGTGTCTTCGGATTCATCGGACGTGTTCCGAATACCGCGGTTCTGGAAGGAAGCGGCATCGAGCTGAACAAGGCCGGCTACATTCCGACAGATGATGACATGTGCACAAATATTCCCGGTGTCTTTGCCGCAGGCGATGTTCGCGTAAAGAGCCTTCGCCAGGTCGTAACGGCTGCTGCTGACGGTGCTATTGCAGCAACACAGGCAGAGAAGTATATTAACGAAAACGCTGAGAAGTGGGCATAAGTATTTTTGTATAATGCAGGTCTGAAAAGGACCTGCTCAGGAGGTATATATAATGTTAGAAGTTGATAAGAAAACTTTTGAAGCTGAAGTTCTGCAGGCAGAAGGATACGTATTCGTAGATTTCTATGGTGACGGATGCGCTCCCTGCATGGCACTCATGCCGTTCGTACACGCAACAGCGGACAAGTATGCCGACAAGCTTAAGTTCTGCGCTCTGAACACATCCAAGGCTCGCCGCGTAGCGATCGCTCAGAAGGTCCTTGGCCTTCCGGTCATGGCAATCTACAAGGACGGCGCAAAGGTCGAAGAGCTGGTAAAGGATGACGCTACAGAAGAGAACATCGCAAAGATGGTCGAGAAGTACGTCGCGCTGGCATAATTTAATAAGCTCGTAAGGCTGCCTGATTTCTTTCGGAGCAGCTTGCGAAATAGAAGTTGTTAACCGAATATTCCAAAACAGGAAAGGAGGAGAAGATGGCTATTTTAAAGGATAAAAAAGTAGTTATCATCGGAGACCGTGACGGTATTCCGGGCCCTGCTATCAGTGCCTGTGTTGAGACCGCCGGCGGCGAAGTGGTGTTCGCATCTACCGAGTGCTTCGTTTGAACGAGCGCGGGTGCGATGGACCTGGAGAATCAGAAGAGAGTTAAAGAGTTTGCTGAGAAGTATGGTGCTGAGAACGTTGTAGTTATTCTTGGCGCAGCTGAAGGCGAAGCAGCAGGTCTTGCTGCAGAGACTGTTACAGCAGGCGATCCGACTTTCGCAGGTCCATTGACAGGGGTCCAGCTTGGACTCACGGTATATCATGTGTGCGAGCCCGAAGTAAAAGACGAGTTCGACCCGGCTGTTTATGATGATCAGATCAGCATGATGGAGATGGTCCTCGATGTTGACGACATCATTGATGAAATGTCTAGTATCAGAGATGAATACTGCAAGTATCTGTAATTATCGGTGATTTTCTGTAATTATGTGATGCCGGCAGCTGATATTTACTGACATAACACAGGGCGAGGTAAAGGCGTTGACTTGACCTCGCCCTTATTGCATAAAAATATACCCGGATATCGTGAAGGAGCGTCACATTATCCGGGGTCGCAGGAGAAGACGGGACAGATGTCCGCCTGAAAATACAGGGATCTCATGCGATGACAATATTATCGCTTCGGAATGGTGGGAAATATGAATAGTGTAATCAAGGGTGCGGGATACGTTCTTGCACATACTCCGGATTTAATGCTTCACAACGGATCTACCCAGACTACAGAGATCGTAGTCAATCCCGAATCTGAATACCTTAAAGAGATGAGAAATCATGTCCGCCCGTTCGAGCAGGTCGTGGACTATTGGCCGAATCAGGTCTATATCGGCAATGCTACACCGGATCAGCTCGCCAAGGTGGAATTCCCATATTATGACAAGTCTATGGAAGGCGCGGACCGCTACGGCAAGTTCGGTGAGATTATGCCCGAGGCAGAATTCTATCTGCTGACACAGGCATGCGACGTCTTTGAAGTATTCCATATGGACAAAGAGTTCGTAGCTGCTCACAAGGCTGAGCTCGCTGCAGATCCGCTCATCACAGAAGACATCATGGCAAGAGTTGCTGAGGGCAAGGACATTGCTGAGATCAAGGCACTCGTCGAGTCCGGTGAGGCAGATCCGATTTATTACAAAGATGAACTCGCAGGCTGCTGCAAGAGAGCTCATGACATCGATGTCAACCTCTCCGCAGAGGTAATGCTTGAGAACCTTACCAACAAGGCGACCAGCGTGCTTTCCATCCTTCACGGACTTAAGGCTGCAGGCGTTGACGCAGGCGAGATCGAGTACGTCATCGACTGCTCTGAGGAAGCTTGCGGCGATGTCAACCAGCGCGGCGGCGGCAACTTCGCAAAGGCAGCTGCTGAGATCGCAGGTCTCAATAACGCTACAGGCTCCGATGCTCGCGGTTTCTGCGCAGGTCCGTCTCACGCAATGATCGAGGCTGCTTCCCTTGTAAAGGCAGGCGCTTTCAAGACTGTTGCAGTCATCGGCGGCGGCTGCGTTCCGAAGCTCGGTATGAACGGCAAGGACCATGTTAAGAAGGGTCTTCCGATGCTCGAGGACTGCCTTGCAGGCTTCTGCATCATTCTCACAGAAAACGACGGTGTCAATCCGGAAGTCAATCTTGACATCCTCGGACGCCATACAGTAGGCACAGGCGCTGCACCGCAGAACGTTATCGGCAGCCTTGTTGCGGATCCGCTTGAGAGAAACGGCATGAAGATGACCGATATCGACAAGTACTCACCGGAAATGCAGAACCCGGATATCACAAAGCCGGCCGGCGCAGGCGATGTCCCGCTTGCTAACTACAAGATGATCGGCGCCCTCGCTGTCAAGAAGGGTGAGATCTCCCGCAAAGAACTCGCAAGCTTTGTCGAAGAGCACGGCCTCACAGGCTTTGCTCCGACACAGGGCCATATCCCGTCAGGTGTTCCGTATATCGGATTTGCAAGAGAAGACATTCTGGCAGGAAAGATCAAGAAGGCTATGATCATCGGCAAGGGCTCCCTGTTCCTTGGCAGAATGACCAACCTGTTCGATGGCGTCTCCTTCGTTATTCAGGCCAATGAAGGCGCTAAGGATAAGGGCGGCGTTTCCGAAGAAGAGGTCAAGGGCATGATCGCTAAGGCAATGAAGCAGTTCGCAGCTTCTCTTCTTGCAGAGGCAGAGGAAGCATAAATCAGAAAGAAAGGTGCACAATATGGCAAATACAATTGAAAAAGTAATCGCCGAGACCTTTCTGGAGATGGCTGAAGGTCTCGAGACCGGCAGTTTCGGAAAAAAACCCAAAATCGCTCTGACAGGCATGGGAAGCGAGCACGGTGAAGAAAATGCTATGGCGGCAGCTCTGGATGCGGCTAAGAGCGGCGTCGATGTCTATTATATCGGCAGCCTCGAAGCCGAGGGCGTCACAACTGTCAAGGCCACGGACGATGAAGACGGACATGACAAGATGGATGACCTCTTGGACAGCGGTGCTATTGACGGCGCGGTCACCATGCATTATCCGTTCCCGATCGGTGTATCCACAGTCGGACGCTGCATTACTCCGGCTCTCGGAAAAGAGATGTTCATCGCAAACACAACAGGAACATCCAGTACAGACCGTATCGAGGGCATGATCCTGAACGCGATCTACGGCATCATTACCGCTAAGGCATGCGGCATCGCGGAGCCGACAGTCGGTATTCTGAATGTTGACGGCGCGAGACAGGCAGAGAAGGCTCTCAAGAAGCTTCAGGACGGCGGCTATCCGATTAAATTCGCGGAATCCAGCCGTGCGGACGGCGGCTGTGTCATGAGAGGAAACGACGTGCTTCGCGGCACACCGGATATCATGGTCATGGACTCTCTGACAGGCAACGTCATTACCAAGATGCTCTCCTCCTACACCACAGGCGGCAGCTTTGAAGCTTCAGGCTTCGGCTATGGCCCGGGTATCGGCGAGAACTATGACAAGCTGATCATGATCGTATCCCGCGCGTCTGGCGCTCCGGTCATCGCGAACGCAATGCGCTTTGCGGGCCAGCTTATCAAGGGAAAAGTGTTCGAGATCGCAAAGGCTGAGTTCGCGGCTGCAAAGGCTGCAGGTCTTGACGCTATTCGCGCGGACCTCAAGGCTGCCCAGGAGAAAGCCGGGGCTCCGAAAGAGGAAGTTAAAGCTCCGCCGGCGGAAATCGTCACAGCTCAGATCCCGGGCATCGAGGTCATGGACCTTGAGGATGCTGTACAGGCTCTTTGGAAAGAGAATATCTACGCCGAGAGCGGCATGGGCTGCACTGGCCCGATCGTCCGTATTTCCGAGGCAAACAAGGAAAAGGCAGTCGAGATTCTCAAGAAGGCTGGCTACGTCAGCTGATTTTGCTTCTCAGTGGGAGAAGATTCCCGCCGCAAAGGCGGTGGGTTATATCAGACATTTAAATCGCGGTTAGTATCCCGGTCCCGGCTGTGTTGCAAATGCAGCCGGTGAACGCGGATACATATTCCGGCAGGGGCTGCCCGCCCCTGCAGGGAAGCCGCCTAGTATCGGAGGACATGACATGGATCGCAACAGACTTTACAGGATGATCCCGAAGGTGGACGTTCTTTTGGAAAACGAGACGGTTGAGATGCTGGCCGGGAAATACGGCCACGGAATTGTCATGGACATGATCCATAAAGAGATGGATCGACTGCGGGAACTGATCCGAAATACCGATGACAGCGAAAACATTGAGAGAGAAATCTGTCAGCTGCCTCAGGCGATTCAGAAAGAGACAGAAGCCCTGTTCATTCCCAATGTGCGAAAGGTCATAAACGCGACCGGCACAATTCTGCACACTAATCTCGGGAGAGCGCCGATCAGTCGTCGGCATGCCGAACTTCTCGCTGACATAGTCAGCGGCTATTCCAACCTGGAGTACAATCTGGAGGCGGGAAGAAGGGGAGAGCGGTATGCTCATTTTGAGAAACTCATTTGCAGACTGACCGGAGCGGAAGCCGCAATGGTCGTCAACAATAACGCCGCGGCCGTTCTGCTCGTGCTGAGCACGATAGCGACCGGAGGGGAGGCTGTTGTTTCGCGCGGAGAGCTGGTCGAGATCGGCGGAAAATTCCGGATTCCGGACGTGATGAAACAGAGCGGAGCCCGGCTTGTTGAGGTCGGGACGACCAACAAGACACATTATTCGGACTATGAAGAGGCGATCACGGAAGAGACAAAGGCTCTCATGAAGGTCCACACCAGCAATTACAGGATCACCGGCTTTACGGAGAGCGTACCGCTTGCGGAGCTCAGAAAGCTGGCGGACGAGCATGACCTGCCCCTTATTGAGGACCTCGGCAGCGGTGTTCTCGTCGATCTCGAGAAATACGGTCTTACTCATGAGCCTACTGTTCAGGAGTCCATAGCCGGCGGAGTCGATGTGGTGTGCTTTAGCGGAGATAAGCTTCTCGGAGGACCTCAGGCCGGAATTATTATCGGAAAAAAGAAATATATCGACAGGATGAAAAAGAATCAGCTCACGAGAGCGATCCGCGTCGATAAATTTACAGTGACAGTGCTGGAACTTGTGCTCATGGAGTATCTCAATGAGGAGAAGGCTTGTGAGAATGTTCCTGTACTCAGAATGATCAGGGAGACGGAAGAGACCCTCATGCCCCGGGCAGAGAAGTTGGCCGAGATGATCATGAGAGAGAATGTCGCCGCGGAAGTCACTGTAGAGAAGATTTATTCTCAGGTCGGCGGAGGATCTCTCCCGTCGGAGCTTCTTGAAGGTGCCGCCGTATCGGTCCACCCCCTCGGCATGAGTGCCGGAAGGCTTGAGGAAGCCATGCGGAAATCCGCTCATCCGATTATCGTGAGGACTGCTGAGGACTGTGTAAAAATGGATGTGAGAACTGTCCCGGATGAAGAGTTTGACACCATTGCCCGGGTGCTGGCAGATATTCTCGCAGGCGGAAACTGAACCGCATCGCGCTATTGACAGGGAGGAATCCGGATGAAACACATTATTATCGGAACGGCAGGCCATATTGACCACGGCAAAACAACGCTGATAAAAGCCCTGACCGGGCGTAATACAGATAGACTTAAAGAGGAACAGCAGCGAGGCATCACCATCGATCTGGGATTTACCTGGTTCGATCTGAATGACGGAACGCGCTGCGGTATCATCGACGTGCCGGGCCATGAAAAGTTCATTAACAATATGGTGGCCGGCGTTGTCGGTATGGACCTGGTCCTCATGGTCGTGGCCGCTGACGAGGGAATTATGCCTCAGACCCGGGAGCATCTTGATATTCTGGAGCTGCTCGGCATCGAGAAGAGCATCCTTGTACTTAATAAGTGCGATCTTGTGGACGAAGAGTGGGCCGATATGGTCGAGATGGACGCAAGAGAAGAGCTGAGCGGCACAATTATGGAGAACGCCCCTTGCGTGCGGGTCTCATCCGTCACCGGAGAGGGACTCGAGGAGCTTAAGGCAATAATTCTTGAGATGGTACGCGACAAGGTGGAAGCCAAAGACATCAACAGCATTCCCCGCCTTCCGATCGACAGGGTATTTTCTATTCCCGGATTCGGCACGATCGTCACCGGCACACTTTTATCGGGAAGCATTACAAAGGGAGAGACGCTGACGGTCTTTCCTGTGGGAAAGAGCTCCAAGGTCAGGAACA
>CAMYVI010000015.1 GCA_947302185.1 uncultured Lachnospiraceae bacterium | reverse complement strand
GTAGGTCTGGCTACTCAGTACGGTGTCAATCTGTATAAAGCCGACGGATATGTAAACAGCAAGATGCTTGAGGGAGCAGAGTTCAAGCTGTTCGTTGTAGATGAGGAGGACGAAGACGGCAATATCATAAGCGGAACGCCGCTGAAGGATAAGGACGGCAAGGACAAGATTATCAAAGCTGAACCGGGAACCCCGGGCGATCCAAATGATCCCGGCAATGTCAATACAAACGGCACCATCAGAATAGAGGGTACCTGGGATAAAGACGGTTGGAACCTGAGGCCGGAACAGAGATATTACCTGCTTGAGGTTAAAGCTCCCGAAGGGTATGCAATTGATACGACAAAATACAGCTTTACGATTTCAGCAAAGGGATTTACGAACTATACTCGCGATTCGATCGCAGCTCCGGATGGAAGCGGTGCCATTATAAACCCGTGGACGTTCTATAACGGTGACGTTTTGACCGTAAAAGACTGGCCCAAAAAGGGTGAGTTGGAAATTACCAAGAACTTTGATCAGGACGGGGATATCAAGAATTATGCAGAACTCAATGAAGATCAAAGATCGGCAATCAGCTTCGAGATTTATGCTCTGCAGGATGATCAGACAACATATAAACTTATCAAGACAGTGGGATTCGACCAGTTTACTGCTGACGAACACGGGATTCCGAAAATAAAACTGAGTGATCTTCCGGCAGGAAAGTATAAAGTCATCGAAAGAATTGACGGTGATGATACCTGCGTGGAACAGATCTATAGTGTACAGCTTTCACAGGATAGTGTGGGTTTTGACTCTGAGGAAGAAATAGGGTTTGTCACAGTCAACATCACAAATGATGATATCGAGAATGAAACACTTCATTCGATGGCAGTTTCTAACAAGTATGAGAAGCACTCGGAGTATAAGATTCATAAGTATGCAGATCAGGGTATAGAAGGGAAAGTAGATATCCGACTGAAGGGTGCTGAATTTGCTGTCTATACAGTTGAAGGAAATCAGGCTACCGATACCAAGGTCGGCGATAATTATGTGACAAACGGACGAGGCGCATTCTCCATAAAACCCGGCAGTAACGGCATAGCATATGACACACTTTATGCGTTAAAGGAGGAAACAGCACCTGACGGCTTTAAGAAATCCGAGGATGTTTACTACTTCTACTTTGTCGGGGAAACCAGTACAGCGCCCGCATTACCTGCGGGGACGGAGATCATCCCGTTTAAAGAAGTTGAGGACAGCTACATTTCCAATAAGCCCGGTACAACTTCTGTAGGCGTAAAAAAGATATGGCAGAATGATAAGCTTGAGGATGTAGCTGATAAGACTGATCCGGTGACGGTAAATATCGTTCAGGTTGCCGCTCTTGATAAAGAGGGTAAGAATGTATATAGCGAGGAATACTACCCGAATACTCCAAATAATGATCCGATAGCTTTCACGGCAACTAAGAACGGCGAAAACTGGGATCTGTCGACAGAGCATACTCTGCCTGAAGGTGTAAGTATTGTTGACGGCAGGCTGACAGGAATACCGAAAATCAAGGTTTCCGAAAACGGTACTGTTCTTTACTATCATTATAAGATTGAAGAAAGAGCAGAGGGAAGTGCGGCTAACTATGTTCCGACTTATAAGGAAGATACAGCACCGGACGGCGGAACGACGGTAACGATCACGAACAGGCCGAATACAGTGCAGTCGCTGATAAAACTCAAAGCGGAGAAAAAGTGGTTTGATGCCTCCTGGAACGATATTACTGACTCTATGGGCGTTGAAAACAATGTCATTGTAGACGTGTATCGGAAAGAAGGAATCGTCAGGGACGGAATAATTCGTGAAAAGAATGGTGATGTGAAATCTGCAGGAGATTTGTTCCCGATATTTGCACGAATAGATAGCAGTACTCAGTCGCCTATTACATTATCAACTGCTTATGTGATAGCACTTCCCGGCGATACAATACAGATCAGGCTTACTCCGCAGAATAAAACCGGAATCGCACCGCCTGACTTCGAGGTTATGGCCGGTTATCTGAAACCGGATGGCAACCCCGAGGGTAACCCGACGCCTGTTAATGATAAAGTGGTTGATCCTGATACGGGAACGGTTATTTGCACTTATACTGCTGTTCCGGGTAATAACTACTTTAGAATTAAGATTAATCAGAACAAATACGGTAACACAACTGCAGAAGTAATTAATCTCAGTGCTCAGGGAAGAACACAGATTCTCACACAGGACGATGCGAATTCTGTTGGCGGAGAGCAGCTTGAAGAGCTTGAATTGACGAAGCCTACATGGAAAGCCGAGTCAAAAGAGTATTCGGGCGGCAGCGGTACGAATGCATATTCATACTACATAGTTGAAAGAAACGGGAAGAATTATGATGCAGAGTATTATGTTTCCGGAGATACTGTTGTAGTCAGGAACACTGATACGCGTCTGAGGGTCAACAAGAAGTGGTTCAGACCGGATGGTGAGACGGAGATGGAGCAGCCGGACGGTGAGATTGTCTATAGTCTTTATCAGGTCGCTAACGGAAGAGAATGGAAGGAGAGACAGTTTACAGGTGATGGCCCTTATCTCGTAGATATTTCTGAGTTTGAAATGGGTCAGGCGTCAAACAAAGGTCAGAATTTGCCTGAGGTTACTTTTAGTGGTAATAAAGAAGGAATCAGACTGGGATCTAAAGTAAGAATTACAATTACTTATGATAGGCCTAATCAAGGAAATATGGAAATAAAGCCTACATCCTGGGCTCCTGCCTTTAATGTTACCGGCGGTAATGTAATAATCGGGGAACGTCAGTATACGTATGACGGCAATAATCAGAGAACATCACAATACCGAGTAATCGACATAGAAGAAGTCTCTTCATCTATTAAGTTAAAAGGCTACATGGAATTAGAGGGAGGACACGTAGACATCAATGTTGAGGTACTTGGTGAATATGATCAGTTAACAGCTCCTGAATCTGAGTGGAAGAGTACAAGAGTGGGACAGGTAACAATGTCTTACGATGAGGCATCAATCGAATTTGATTCTGCTTTCGCTGAGTCTAACATTAAAGTGAAACCGGATAAGGGGCATTGGACATCAATAATCAGCTCGCTTCCCGACACAGGTCCAAACGGTGAGTCGTATACATATTATGTTGAGGAAGATTCAGTTTCGTTAGACAGCTTTGTGTTAGACAGCATTGAGAATAACAACTCTGAAAACGGCAGCGTGATCGCCATCAAGAATAAAGCTAAACCCGCAAAGGTCAGAGTCACTAAAGCGTTTGAAGGAGTAGAGAACCTTCCGGAGACATTCAACATCACGAATAGTGTAAACGATACGGTATTTACCGTCGGAAACAAGACAGGCGGTACAGGAAAAGCAAACGATCCTTACTACTGGGAGATTGATAACCTCGTCATCGGTCAGACCGTAGATTTCTATGAGCATAACTTCGGTATCGAGAACATGGAAATGACGGTTACAGATCTGGATGGCAATGAGGTGACAAGTCCCTATAAGGTGACAGTTACAGCAGTCGATATCGATTCGTTTGATGCGTCAAATAGAGTGGGCGTTACCGGATTCAATAATGAATACGGGAAGCTGCCGGGTGCTTTGAAGTTCAAAAAAGTCGTTCAGGTGAACAGAGGAAGTCCGGGCGATAACAGTTCACTCGTAAATGGTGAATATACATTCACGGTAACAGGTCCCGACAACAAGACGGATGTAAATAAGACTGTAATAATTAAAGTTGCCGAAGGTGAAGCGAAACAGTACAAGATCGTTGGCGAGGACAATGATTTCAAGAATCTGCCGGAAGACAAGTATGTAGTTATACCTGAACTGGAGGAGGGTGACTATACTATTACCGAGACCGGCAAGAACGAACTGACGTTAACGGATATCACCCGCGGAGACAGCGAGACATCTCAGGGGGCAAGTCCTGTTAACCTTCCGGAGAGCAAAGTTACTGTTCATGTCTCTGCCGGTCAGAGTGAACCGGAAGATGCTTCCGCAGCAGCTGCTGTTTTCACGAACAACAGAGAATTTACGGATTTCGAGTTCTCGAAAGAGTGGCGCAAGCAGAATGACCCGACGCAGGTAGATCCCACATGGGCAGACGGTGTGGCAATTACCGTTAAGCTTCATAGAAAGATAGGTGAAAGCGGCACGTCGGAAGAAATCGGTACATATGTCATTACAAAGACCCAGAACGGCTTTACTATAACAAAGGGAACAGACGATCCGGAGCTGGTAAATACGGCAGGCACATATACGTTTAAGGTCTCAAATCTGCTTAAGAACGGGACCATCGGTAATGTGAGCGGAGATTATATTTACTTTGTAACAGAGCCGACGAAGGTCGACAATTATAAGGAAGCGACTTACAGCAATCCTCCTGCGACCCCATCGGGAGAATGGATTACTTCTGACAGCGGTGCTTTGAACGGCGGCAAGATTGTAAATACGCCTGAGGATGCATTTGAACTTCCGCACACAGGCGGCATCGGCACGCATCCGTACCGCACAGCCGGAATCATCATGGTCGTCACAGCGCTTCTCGGCGTTTTCTGTATGAAACGTCGGGAGAACAGGCATAGTGCCTGAAATGAAAAGCAGGATATGAATGACAGCATATCCTGCTTCCGGAAAACTGGTTAATATTACCGATAATCCCCTGGCTTCGGCGAGAAGTCAGGGGATTATTTTGTGTATTTTTTCTGCGATAGGTACGTGTGTAGGAAAATATGACAAAAAAAGCAGCGGTTCAGACGAAAAAATAATGAAAATCCCCTAATAATTCTTGAATGGACAGCTCAAATGTTTTATATTAATTGTGTGAAAACAGATTTGTCATGTGCAAGATGACAAACTATATGAATAAACAATAAAAGATTGCAAAAGTATAGTTCGAATTAGAACTCTATTCGGTCTTGGTACTTACATGTTCCGAATTGAATCATAAGGGGGGAAACTATTCATGGCATCTAAAGATTCCGGTAGTGCAAGGGAAAAACTGTCGGCCAATATCTTTCACAGCAATTGGATGAAGGTTGTCACTGTTATGGCCAGTCTGACTGTATTCGTTACGACGTATGCGTTGGTTCTGCCGGCCATCACATTGAGCAGCCAAAATGCGAATTGCGGATATGAAGAGCATGTGCATTCAGCAGAGTGTTATGACGCGGAGGGAAATCCGATCTGCGGACTGGAAGAACATACCCACACGCTGGCGTGCTATTCGGATCCGTACGCTGACATAGAAAATGCGGAAGTGTGGAACATGGAGGTTCCCGCACTTACCGGTGACCGCAACGAAGACGTGCTTGCGATAGCCCAAACCCTCATTAACTACAGAGAAAGTGACAGTAACTACCTTGTATCTGAGGATAATCAGACACAGGGTTATTCGCGTTTCGGTCACTGGTATGGCGACCTTGTCGATGGCATACTTCAGCAGTCATATGAAGAGGTTGCAAATGAGATCACGGCCGAACTTCAGGCTGAACAGGCAGCTTCCGCAGACCCGGCAGTTTCTGAACGGATGCTTGACGTGGATACTATAAAGACACTTTACGCAGATGCCATATCCGCCCGCATGGCAGGCAAGTTAGCTGAGAAGATGGTCGGCGTCAGTCCGTCTGAACTCATTGAAGGTCATGTTGAGAGACTGGAAAATGGTCTTCCTTCTTATTCTTACAGAGACTGGAATGCGATGTTCGCATCCTATGTTCTGAATTATGCCCAGATTACGGACATGGGTTTTGAAAGCGATGCCGGCAACTGGGCAGGTGCGCTTGCTTCAATCGGCAGATATATTGATGACCCGTCTTATATTCCGCATGTCGGAGATCTTATATTCTTTACCCCCTATATCGGTTCCGATCTCAAAGTCGGTATTGTTTCCGATGTTAACAGAAGCTTCTTCGGATTCGGAAGAAGTATCAAGTCTATTTCCGTTATTCTCGGTGACTCCGATAATTCCGTTGAAGAAATCAAGGTCGCGATGGATGAATATCAGGAAGGTGATGTCGTATTAGAAATGATTCATGGTTACGGAGACGTCACACCGGGTGATGAGGAGCAGGTTCCTGACGATACATCCCGCGCCGACAGTATTGTCGATTTTATTACCGGACTTATCAGCCCTGCAGCTCCTTCCGACGAGGCAGTAACGGAAGAAGCGTCAGAAGGGGCAGCGGACGTTCAGGAAGATATCGTCGAGGAGGCTGTGCCGGCAGATGAGTCGGCAGCACTTGAGGCGTCTGAAAATGTACCGCCGGCAGATGAGTCTGTGACAAATGAGGCTAATCAGCCGGATGCAAATGCCGTCCCCGCCGATGAATCCACAGCAGATGCTGCTAAGGATGCAGCAGGTCAGAAAGCCGACGGTCAGGCAGATGCGAATGTCGTCCCCGCCGATGAATCCACGGCACACGCGGCAGTGAAAGATACAGCTGCAGATAAGTCGGCAGACAGCAAGAAATCAGATGAAAAGAAAAACGATGACAAGCAAGCTGATGCCGTTCCGGCGGATGAATCTACGGCAGACACAGCAAAGGATGCGGCTGATCAGAAAGCAGACGAAAAGAAGACCGATGAAAGTATACCGGTAGAGAATATCGCTGACGATACAAATCACATTATCGGTGCAACAGAAGAGGACCTTGGCTCCGTTGAGGATAATCTGCAGAACATAACGGTCGTTGAGATCGTGCATGCCGGTCTGAATAATGACGGCACGGAAATTAATTTCAACTGGCAGGTGTCCACGCAGCTCCCGGAAGATATCCTTCCGGCAGGTGCGGTAATTCGCGTGGATACGGCAACCGGCAAAGCGCACGCAATGACGGCAACACAGGCCAAGGCGTGGGCCGGCAATGCGAGAGTAGGCGGGCAAAGCGTTTCATTTGCAGAAGATGACACTTATGAGATAACCTTCATCGGCACGAACGGCCACCTCTATACATGGGAAGACGTTCAGGCTTTGAAAGACCATGCGCTTGTCGAGTTCAGCGGCATACATGTGAAGGTGCTTGACGATGTGGTATTCGAAGACGGCAACAACTTCGTTGCATTCGGTTACGCGACTTCGGCCCGACTTGCAGAAGCCAATATCGGACAGAACTACTATGTAACGAAGGCCGGCGTTAACGGATATTCGGGAACCGGTACTTACACTTATGAAAACGGCCAGGCGATTCCGGTCGATCAGGACAGGATCCTTCAGGATGCGAATCTGGATGAGACGGGGCATGCGGCAGATGCAGGCTCCGATAAGAACAAAGACGAAGAGAAGGAATCCGAGAATAAAGAGGCAAAAGACAGTATACCCGCAAATGTTCCGCGAGAGGTAAAGACACTGACTGCGGAGGGGAATGATTACACAGTCACGATGTCTTACGGCCCGGATGCCGGCATTCCGGATGTCGCAAAACTCAAGGTGTCCGAGATCAGGAAAGGAACTCCCGAGTATGAAAGCTATCTTGCTGATGCAAAAGCCGCACTCGGTATGGGTGAGGAGGATTCCATAGAACTTCTCGGAAGGTTCTTTGACATCCGGATTATTACAAAGCAGGGAGAATTTGAGCCGGAAGCTCCCGTTACGGTGAATATAGAGTACAGGGAGGCGATGGATACAGAAGATGCCGCCTTGGTCAGCGCTGTTCATTTCGACGATGAAGGTGCATCCAGAATAGCTGCTTCAGCCTCTGAAAACGACGGAGAGGTGAAGACAGTCGAATTTGAAGCGGAAAGCTTCTCTGTATATGGCATTGTGTATACGGTCGACTATTCTTATGACGGATATACCTACTATCTTGCAGAGAATAAGGAAATCAGTCTGGAAAAGGTTGTCGGGAAGCTTGGTA
Source organism: uncultured Lachnospiraceae bacterium (assembly GCA_947302185.1). The sequence continues at coordinate 11,049 of CAMYVI010000015.1, read as the reverse complement.
TCACGAAGGCGGAAGGGAACTCATCTTTAGATGATGAGACGGGATACCCGGAAGCTGATTCTGAAGCCGGCCGGAAGTACACCTACAGGGAATTCCTTCGTAACATCAGTGATGTCAGTGCAAGCAAGGATACAGTAACACTTACTAAGAACAACGACTGGATGATCAGTACAGCCGAAGACTTCGCGGGTTCTGTCATCACGATTACTCTGGAAGATGAGACAAAATACCGCATCCATCTGGTGAAAGCCGGTGAGAATGATCTGCTTACCGCTATGGCAGGCGGATATGCGATAACGATTGATCTGGGCGACAGCCTGCCCGAGGGCAATTATCGCATCGATGCCGTTCAGACGACTGCGACAGCTAAAGAAATCGCAGCAATCGAGGGTGCTCTTTACAGGAAGCTTCCCAACGGCGTTTCTATGACGGCTACCGTAAGCGATGCATCTATACTCGACATCAGCATTATAGATGTTGATAAAGATGAGGAAATTGAACCGACAGGAGAAGTGACTGTCACAATCGAGAAGGAAGGGGAAACTCTGCCTTCCGTAGTTCACATTATGAACGATGGATCGACAGAGCTTCTTGAGACGGAAGAGAATACTTTTGTTACCGAAAGTTTCTCTGCCTTTACGGGGAATTATACAGTTGATTTCCATTACTCAGGTCTTGACTTCAGTATGGTCGGCGAGGGGGCGCTTCTCCTTGGCGATCTGTTCAAAGTGCTCGAAATCGAGACTCCTGTCAGTGATGTTGAGAACGTGACCTTCACAGACAGTTCGCTTGTCGATATCGTCCCGGTAAAAACCGATACGACACTCGGAGAGATTCTTGAGAGTTATTATGAAGAGTATTATGCGGCAATACTGAACGAGATAGAAAGTGTTGACGCCGAAGGTGAAGATATCGATTTCTCCGCTGAAGATTTTGATATGGCATCTCTTGCCGGTGAATTGTGGGAGAAGCAAGTCAAGGCAGGTGAATGGGTACTCGTTTCTCTGAAACCGTTTACGACAAATGAGACTCTGACAATTAGTCTCGAGAATGGGTCTTCAATTAACATAGATGTAACAGACGCGGTAGATAATCCTTTCTTCGGCTGGTATGCCATCGAGACGAACGGGGAGAATATCGAGGCCAGCGTCAGCAAGTCCGTGACGAACAAAGAGCAGGAACGTGATGCAAGCTTTACGGTAAACGTCAGTTTTGATATAAAGCAGCAGGCACTTCAATCTTTGAAAAATTCATTTGGATTCCCGACACTGACATATGATCTGCGTGATCTGGTAAACGACAGCCCGCTGAAGAATATTACCAATACGAGGCCTGCCACATGGTATGCCGGATCTACTCCGATCGGTTCATACTGGATTCAGGATAATGTCGTCTATCTTCAGGTCACAAACCTTTCCTGGTTGAGAAGACAGACGCAGTTCGGAGGTGATTTCTCTTTCCGTGTGAGTACGGATGAGAATGAGCTCGGAACGAATGACAGCTATGATTATCAGTTCCCGGGTACCGGCAATTCGATTCACATTGACTACAAACCGCTTAGTTGGAGCTCAGGTAAGTCATCTAATCTGGGTTCGGGTGAAATGGGTGAAAAGCAGATTGAGGCCGGACCTGACGGTAAGTACTATGTTACATACACCGCTACGTTCAACAACCCGACGAAATTGCAGGATCTGCAATTTGAAGATGTTGTGAGTGCAGGGCAGACAATTCTTAAGGATTCTGTGACAGTAAAGCTGAATGGGAGCGATGTCAGACCGCCGCATATCCGTAGCGCTATTGAGAGAAGCCTGTCTGTAACAGATGGAGGCACGAAGCTCTCTTTCTCTGCCAGCAGCAATACGGATCCGCGTACGGGTCAGAAAAATGCCGAAATCGAGAAAGGTACTTATACGATCTCATATAAAGTTGAGATAGATGAGAATTATATTAAAGAAGCCGGCTCTTCCGGACTCAGCACGTTGACCAACACTGCTACGTGGAAGCCGAACGGAGAAGTTAAGACCGGACCGGACTCGACGTCATTCAAGCCGACCAAGCCTGCCACTCCGCCTCCTCCAATGGTGGTGGATAAGACTGCTGTGAATAAGACACATTCAAGCGGAAACTGGCAGCCGGGCGATAAGGTTGACTACGAGGTGTGGTACGGCGGCCCGGGCGGTTCCATCTTCAACGGCCCCACATCTTACGGAAACAAGGACTTCAGAATCACTGATACTATGACGAACGTTCAGACACTTACCGGCGATGTCACTATGACCTTCTATCCGTACAATGACCAGGGTCAGCCGGAGGGACAGTCGTTCACTGTAACAATGCCGACAGCTCAGAACTATAATGCATACAGCGGAGACGGCGGAGTGGTCTGGAATCCGACGAATCACCAGTATTCTGTTTCCAACACGGAAGTATTTAATTATAATATTCCGAATACCCTGGCAGGCCATGATCTGAGTAACTTCCGCGGTCGTATCAAGGTAACATATTCAACAGAGATCATCAGCGATGATACAGCTCTCAATGCGAATCCGCCGATCTACAATCTTGTTACGTCTACCAATAAGGCAGAAGCCGACGGAACGCAGGATTATACAACGGATAAGGTCGAATTCCCGGAAGAACCGGAACAGACAAAGACGATAACAACAACGAACGGACAGCCGGTTGCGGCAGGCTCACAACTTGAGCCGGGTAAGACATACAGATATACTTTGACTTACGGTTCTGAAGGTATGAATATGAAGGGAGTCAATATCAAGGACTCCATGTCTGCTCTCGGTGATATAGTGACAAGCCCGATTACCTTAGTCGGTCGAGACAGAAGTATAACCATGCCGACGGCACAGAACACGTATACCGAAGGACAGGGATATCGGTGGAAGATCGGTTCAAATGCCGGTACATTCCAGGGATATGCCAATGAGATGAAATCCGTGTTCGACTATACGATTACGGAAGACATTACAGGACCGATTACCATTACCTATGACGTAACGATAGCAGACGAAGCGACCCTGAAGACATTGGGATTCTACGGCGAAGGTAATATGGACAACAGCTTCCGGGTAGGCGGTAAAACGGAGACGACTCATAACACGGTTCCCGGCAACAAACCGATTACAGTGTCAAAGTCAGCTGCTGTCAAGGGTTCCAGCGGGACAACATGGCAGCCCGGTGATGAAGTTACTTATACCATCACGTATGGTGATGCAACGACCCTGATGGACGGTGCGACCCTTACGGATATTATGACCAACGTGCAGGATCTGCAGGGAGATATTAAGATAAAGATCGGCAATCAGGCAGAGACGACTATGCCTGCTTCCAGCGTTGTCTACAATAATAATCATACGGAAGGCAAGTACAATACCAATACGATTGAAGTCTTCAGGCATAAGATTAATGAAGGCAGCGGTACGTACGGTCCTATCGTCATTACGTATACAACGAAAATTATCGACGAGGCGACTGCTGCACGAAACGGCATCTATGGTCTTACCGGAGTCGCCAACACCGCCAAGACGGATAAGGGCGGTGAGGACGGAACACAGGGAACGGTGGATTACGGACCCAAACCATCTATACCGTACAGCAAGTCCGTAAGTCCCGAGGATACGACAACTACCGGCATCTATGATGATGAGACAGCAGGCGGATGGCAGCCCGAACAGGTACTGACCTATACGACAACGTTCGGTGACGCCAATACGGACCTTAACGGCGTATGGATGAATGACTCCATGACGCAGCTTCAGGATCTCAAGGGCAACCTTGTTATTACCCTTAGAGAAGGAACTCCTGATGAGAAAACCATTACGTTCAATACGCAGGACGGGAATGGAAACCAACAGAATATTACAGTTGACGGTGTTGTGATCGGAAACTACACCAATTCCTGGGTATATAACCATCAGGCAGGAAACTATAATAATAATTATGCACAGGTATTCGACATACGTTTTAACGATAAGGCAGGCGTAGGTCCTGTTAAGGTTACCTATCAGACGCAGGTGATTTCGACGGAGACTGCGACAAATAAAAATATTTTCGGAGTGCGTAATATCGACAATAACTTCAGCACTCCTGAAGGAAATAAATCTACGCATGGCACGGTACCTTTCGAGAAGGAAGAGTATCCGACCAAGACCATGAAAGATGTAAATACAGATGTTTCAGTCACAAGTGAGAACGGAAATAAAGCTGTAATGGATCCGGTCGCGAAGGGAGATATTCTTGACTTTACTCTGACATACGGTAAAGAAGGTCAGAATATGTCCGGCAAGAATATCTACGATACTATGACCAACCTTGTTGACATAGTAAATCAGGATGCAAGCGATTCAGGCATAACCATAAAATATAAAGACGCAAACGGAAGTCCTCAGGAACTACGTATGCCTGTCGGAAATGATGAATGGAACGGTTCCGGTGAAGTATGGCATTTGAAGCATACCAACGGAAAATACAGTAATCAGACGATTACCGTATTCAATTACAATCTTCCTGACGGTGTATACGGACCGGTCACGGTAGAATACAAAGCTAAAGTGCTTGACCTGACGGAAGAAGAGCTTAAGCAGCAGAACCTCACGAATGACTATAACCTGACCAACACATTCAGGGTGGACAACAAGCAGGCTGTTACGGAGACGAAGGTTCCGCTTCGTCCTGCATCGCACAAGAGTACGATTGACAAGACCGGCTATGTAATGCCTGACGGTACTCCTGCATTTAAGGATGAGAGCGGAAATTATCCGTCAGAAGCCGTTCCAGCCGCATCTAACGACGACGGAACGATAACCTGGTACATCAAAGTGGAGGCAGAGGAAGGTTCTGCTTACCCACTCACCAATGTAGAGGTATCGGACAAACAGGGTCAGTATATGATCAACAACTGGAAGCTGACCGGTGACCTGATTGCTGAAAGGTGGATGAATTATAAGAAAGCAGTCGTAACAGGTCTGGACAGCGGTATGGTTTATACGCCCGGTGCTGATTATTCTGCGGAACAGGCACTGACCGGCAGCACACGTGTGGTTAACGGAGAGACGAGAGAACTAGGGGGACCGATCATTTTCAAATTCCCGACGGTCAACGAGCCGATTATCATCGCGATTACAGGTCAGCTCCCGGACAGCCTCGTCGGAACTTATCAGATGAGCAACAGGGCTTCCGTAAAAGATGACGGGGGCGGCAACGGAGAGGCATACGCCGAAATCAATGGTGAGAATACGGATCTGGTAGTCACGAAGAAGGGAACTTTTGACGAAGAAAACAGGGTCATCACCTGGACGGTCGTACTGAATCCTACAAAGGCGAAGCTTGATACGGTAAATGATCTTGTAGAGTTTACGGATATACTTCCGGACGGCATGGTTCTTGTAAACTTTGATGATATCAGCGACAAGTCAAATCCGACAATCAAAGTACATTATGAGGGAAATCAGTGGGGAGATAAGACATTTGACGTCACTACGACCGGCAATACGATTAATGCTTTGGACATCAGGAATTATCAGGAGATGACCTGGCTCAATCCTCCTCAGAAATCTTACATGGGCAATATGTCCGGAACGAGTTATGAGGTGAAGTATAAGACCTGGATAACGGATGAAGAGTGGGATAAGATTACAAGCTCCGCTACAGGTAGTGAAGAATATACCAATACGGCGTTCTTCTCCGACGGCGGAACCAATGACTACACTGCTACAGAAGACATAACGATTGAGGCTGAGGACTTCATCAATAAGTATGATATTTCTGAGACATTCGAGGAAGACGGAAAAGAAGTACTCGTAGCGGATGACGTCACATATAAGATAGACGTCAATCCCAATAAGTATCTGATGAATAACGGCAACACTCTTTCTCTGTACGATACGATTCCTACGAACATGGATATCCGTACGGGTTCCTATCTGGAATCATATATGGAAGGGGGAGAAATAAAAGAGAGACGCGTACCTCTGATTGCTGTTTACAAGATAGACGACGAATCCGATACGGAACTTGATTTCAGCAAACTTGTCTCTGATGTAGATATCTCCTACAATGACGATACGCGTCAGCTTATGTTTGAGAATCTGAAAGACGAGACGCACTATGTCGTCGTATTCAAGTGTCGTATCCGTTCACTGACGAGCGGCGGCGAGGAGGAGACATTCACGAATACCGCTACGCTTGTCGGCGGCGGTTCATTCAGTGATACAGTGAGCGAACAGCACACGGCTTATAACCATTCAGCAAACGCCTATGGCGCGCTGTCCATGATCAAGGTCGATGAAAATGACGTCAACACAGTGCTCCAGGGTGCGGAATTTGAACTGTATGAATGTGAGACAAGCGATGTCGAATGGCAGGAGTGGAACACAGACTTTGACGTAAATCTTAATACTGGTCAGGCAACATTCGAAAAAGACGGTACTACCTATTACAGGATAGAAGGTATTGACGGTAAATATTATGTCGGAGATAAGGATGGCAATAAGATTCCGAAACCCGGCAGTGAAGGCGGTAAGATTACCGGAGTGAAGCAGATCAAGACATCCTCAACAACTTCCGATGGAATTTTCAGAAGTGATGAAGACGGTATAGTCAATTTCGTAAATAATTTCAATGGGGAAGGTCACGAAGCTTCCTTCAAATTTAATACCCTGTACTATTGGGTGGAGACAAAAGCCCCGGATCAGTATTATGCATCGCTCAATGTAAAGCATTACTTCATACTTTATGATGAGTCTGATGAAGATACTGCATACCAGAATAAACGCTGGGCATGGGATCTTGATGACAACTGGCAGGCTGCAAACGGTATCATAGTAGCATCACTTTCCAACCTGTCGAACTGGACCGCTACGAACAGCAAGACGCGTTCAATCAATGTGCAGAAAGTATGGAGCGGAGACTTCCAGAATGCTTATGAGACGAGGCCGGCAAGTGTATCTGTCACGCTTATGCAGAAGAGTGTCGATGGAACTGCAGTGGCCTATCAGGCGGCCGGAATCACCAACCCTGTCAATCTGTCAGGAGATGATTCTGATTACTGGCCGAGCGTGACATGGACCAAGCTTCCGGTTGCGGATGCCAATGGTATGCCTTATACATACTATGTTGTTGAGGATCCTGTACCGGGATACTTTACAAAATACAGTGACGATCAGCAGGGTATCGAGACCGGTAAGATTACGGTCACCAACTCGTTGATTCCGAGCACGGCAAATGTAAAAGTTCAGAAAGTATGGGAAGACGGAGAATCGAACGAACGTCCTTCCTCTGTTAAGGTTACCCTGAAACAGATTCCGGTTGATTCGGAAGGTGTCGCGGGCAATCCGCAGATTCCGATTGATCCGATGAAACCGATCTATGCGTTTACCGAAGAGAGCGGAAAGGAGTATAAAAACGCAGCCGAGTCCGGCTATACATTTGCTGGCTATTCAGACGATAACGATCAGACGCCTCTGTATAAACCGGATGATGCTGAAGAAACAGATTATAATAAAAAGTCCATTATCGGTTATCAGGCGATTGGCGATGTGGAGCGGACACTTGTTTCCGGTGCGGACTGGTCTTATGAGTGGGAGAGCCTTCCGGCGAAAAATACTTCCGGCGGGACCTACCTCTACACGGTCGTCGAAGATACGACAGGTAAGATTTATGGTGGCAATACAAAGTCATTGGAGGACCTCGGATATACCGTATCTTACTCAGATAACGGAACAGGCGTGATCGGCGATACGATCAAAGTTACAAATACGAAGTCTGCGAAGATGGAACTCAAGAAGACCGTCACTGTAAACGGTAAGACCGGAACGAGAACGGATGCGGACGGAACGTATACATTTGTCATCAGAAACAAAGAAACCGATTTAGCCGTGAAGACTGTCACGATCACGGTCGAGAACGGACAGGTCACAACGTCCAGTGAAGGTCCCGTGAAAGACGGCGTGGTCGAGATTGAAGGACTGGCTCCGGGCGCATATATAGTACATGAAAATCCGTCTACCAACGGAACCTACCTCGTAGGAAACAATGATGTGGAGGTCATACTTACCGTTGGAGGAACAACGGTTCCGACGGCTTCCTTCACCAATAATATTGATACATCCTCGATTTCGGTACAGAAAACATGGGTAAATGATACGAGCAAGTGGCCGGAAAATGTCCAGTCTATTGAAGTTACCCTGAAAGAGCCGGGGACAGATGGACTTCAGACAGCACAGAGACCTGCTGATTATCCTGCAGATGAAGAATGGGCTCCGACAGCGGTGCTGACAGCAGACAATCCTACACACGAATGGACCGGTATTGATCCGGACGTCACCTATACTGTAGAAGAGACGAAGATTACATATAACGGTACAGAATATGCAGCAGGTTCTGCAGGAGTTCCTTATTATTCCGTATCCGCTCCGGCTGACAGCAACGGCATATCGAAGGTCGTCAACTATGAGATCACAGAGCTGCCGGTAGAGAAAGTTTGGAATCCTGCTTCAGCGGAACCGGGTAACTGGTCACTCGGCGTTCAGCTCCTGAAATCCGAACGCCTGATCAGGCAGGATGGCGCGGCGGTAACAGGTACAGCTGCAGAATGGAGAGATTATACAGAAGTTTCTGACAGTGACATTCCGGGCAATACAAGCGGCTCCCTGATCACACTGTATAGTGACGGTACAACAGAAAAGAGCAGTGCCGTATTCGACCACCTTCCGAAATACAGGATCGACGGAAGGAAGATTTACGAAATCCGCTATAAAGTCGAGGAAGTCGGACTGACAGTAGACGGAGAGGATGAATTTGTTTCTTTCGTTGATTTGACAGACAGTAGTGACAGTACTGAAACGACACCGGAGCACGGATACACGATTACAAACACCAAGAGTGAAAAAATACCGGTTACCAAGAGCTGGCCGGTGGTCAATTATACCGATCAAAACGCGGGCCAGCAAGGTCAGGCAGGTTATGTCGGTAACTATGTTGCGGACGACTATGACATCATGATGGATGTTGCTTCCGTGGAATTTGCGGTTATGGTGAGTGACGGAACAAATGAAACACCTGCCACGAAAGCCGACGGAACACCGATTGAACACATAGTGATCGAGAATCCGAATAAAAACCTGCAGACTCAGCCGGTGACTGAGTGGACCGGCGAGTTCAGGAACCTTCCGATGCTGGACAGCGGTTACAGCTATGTGGTAAAGGAGGTAAAGGTTACATTTACAAACGGTTCTGTTATCACAGATGAATCTACACCGAGTATTGAAACGGTATTCGGTGGTCAGACAACTGTCGACGGAGGCAGCGGAGCCGTTACAAAGACGAATACCTGGCCGACGACATCCGTTGAGGTAGAGAAATCCTGGGCAGCAGAAACGGAGCATACCGGTTATAAGGTGATTGCGACGCTTTACAGAGTGGTAAACGGTAAGGAAATTCCTGTCACTGAGGATATTAACGGTGACCCGATTGATAATCCGATTGCAATCTCCGAAGCTGTCATTCAGGATGTCCCGCTTCCCGGAACGAACGATGATACTTATACAACAAAAGGCGGTTGGGCAGATACATTCGGAATGACCGGAGGGGCGGAACTTCTTCCTAAATATGAGACTGTAAACGGTACGGTAAGGGAGATCAGCTATACGGTAAGAGAGACTGCAGTTCTTGATGCAGACAATAATGATGTGACAGCAAGCTTTACTTCCACCACTGAGGAGACGGATGATAACGGCACGAAGAAAGTTACCATTACCAACGAAGAATACTCAGGCGAAGAAACACAGATTACTCTGAATAAGAAGTGGAAGGTTAACGGCGTAGAGCTTGACAGTACGGCTCCTGATCAGGCGGCTATTCTGGAGAGTTTGCCGGCACAGACATTCAAGCTTTACAGAACGACCACGGCTCTTCCGGGAAGCACTTCGAGCCTTACAGAGATTCAGAATGTGAGCGGACTTTCCGGCGTCACGATTCATCAGGGAGATACACTGAAATTTGTGAAGTTCACGGACGAAGCCGGTTCGGTTACGATTACAAAGAACGGTTCTGACACCACGGTCGTGACTGTGCCCGGCGGCGGGGATGCCGAACCGGTACCTTCTTATACGGTGCCGTCGGATACCACCTCGCTTGCATTTGATTTCTCAAGTCCGGAAATCAACACAAGCGTGACAACAGAAGCAACATATACTGTCCCCGCTCTGACACAGACTGAGGCGGAAGCTCTCGGCGCGACCAGAGAGTATGTGAAAGACATAACGCTGAATGAAAACGGTGACGGAACATGGACAGCAGTGGTTACGGGTCTTGCCAGATATGCGGATCCTTCCGCTCATGAAGGAGCAGGTAACTCTATACCGTATTTCTACTTCGTAGTGGAGCAGAATGCTGAACCTGATACGACCTATCAGGCGGGAGGTCTTACGAGTGAAAATGACGGAACATGGACGGTTACCAACAATAAGACTGAAATCAAGGTGAAGAAGCAGTGGATCGGCAGCGACGGTAATGCTCTTGCCACATGGCCGCAGTATGATTCCAATAGCGACGGGACACCAGATACGAACGCTACGATCGGCTACCTGATCTACCAGGATACGTACATAGACGGAAACCTTGTCGCGGAGGGCACAGAGCCGTATAAGAAGAGCGGATCCGGAAGTGACAATACGCCGCTTCTCATCAGCGCAAATGCAAGCGTCGGCACCGGATCAATTAATCTGCCATCGGGCGGTATATACACGGCAACGGGATCCGAGACGGGACTTGAGGCGGGCCGCAACTACAACTGCACATATAAGTACAGGGTCGTTGAAGCTCTTGATGACAACGTCGAGACGAACGCTAAACTGAAGGCCGGAACGGATGTCGGCGGTAGCGGCAGCGGCGCGATCGGCATTTCCGCGATGAACGCTGAAGTGGACGAGAATGACAGCAGCTTGTATGTTCTGACGAATACACTGACGTATGTAGAGGTTACTAAGGTATGGGATCCTGCACTTGATAATGAGGAGGGTTATTCTGCGACGGTTC
>CAMYVI010000014.1 GCA_947302185.1 uncultured Lachnospiraceae bacterium | reverse complement strand
GCCCGCACCCTTGTAGTATGCAAATTTCTCGTTCGAATACGAATAATCCTCAGGTCCCGCAAGATCCGTTCCATGAGCAAATATAATCGAATCCGTTGAACCGACAATCGGCGCGACCCAGTTCACCCAGCGCTCATTGTCCTGAATCAGGCTCTCAAGCCCTGTAGCCTGAACATTCCTGTGTCCCCAGGTATGACTTGCAAATTCATACCCCTCCGCCTTGAGCGCCTCCGCGATCTTCGTCGCCTCGGCCACGTCCGTATCCCAGTCGAAATTCGGATGGTTCTCCAGCCAGACCTTCTGATTATCATCCAGTCTCGACTCCTCGCGGGTCTTATATACCTCATCCGTCCTGTAACCGAACACGCCGTTATAACCTGTCAGCGCGATCATGCAGTGAGCATTGTGATATGAAAAATCCGGATGCGCTTCGATGAACGACGACAGCAGCGGCACGACATCATAGTCGCCCACCAGCGTCTCACCCGCTTCGTTAATATACTCGCACTTGACTTTGCCGGTCTCGTCCAGGACCAGTTTCGACGCGATACCCTGATTATCATAAGCATGATAATAAGACAAATCGTCCTCCGACATCACAGCCGGATGCTTCCCCGGAGGCAGCAGCAAATTCTGATTCGGAGCAAAATGCTTCGTCCCGTCCGCATCAACCGTCTCCGTCGCAAGGTCATGCAGCGAAATCAGGACTACTCCGTAATCATACATCTGCTGCGTGATAACATTGAACTCTTCTGTCGAGCACATCCAGCAGTCATTATCCTTCGCAACGAACTCGCCGACCAGATCCGCCTTGAATCCGCGGTCATCGTTCAGCAGCGAGTGATAGAAGAAATGGGGAATCTCCTCCACATTATACGGGATACATGTCGACTTCGTCTGCGTGTACCTGTCGATTGCATCCAACATGTTCTGATTGGAATCATATCCTGAAAATGCCTGCACCCTCGCAATCGCCCCATCATAGTCGTACATGGCCGCAAGCCTGTCAGCCTCACTTAAAATAACAGCCTCATCCGTACTCAAATTGGAATAATCCATCGCGGCAGCAGACCCGGCCGATGTATTTTCCGCACCTGCGGCAGCACCGCCCGTTGTCCCGCTTCCGGCAACTACCGTTCCGTCCTCAAGCGTCACAGACCCGTCGGCATTCAGAGTTCCCGTCACGACCGTGCCGTCTCCGAGCGTTACGGTTCCGTCGGCATTTGCGACCGCACCGCTGCTCACCGCCTCTGCAGATGCGCCGGAAGAATCGGAATCCTTCTTCTTTCCGCCCCCGACTATCCCGCGGATCACAAAAATCAAAATCAGCAGAAGAAGTACCCCTCCGATCGGGATAGCGATCTTCATCATCTTTTCCCTCTGCTTCTTCTTGCGTCTGGCTTCGCGTGCAGCGCGCTTCGCTCTCCTCGCCTTTCGCTCCGCAGCGATGCGGGCTTCCTCTTCCCGCTCTTCCTGCTCGATTCTCTCCTCTTCTGTCATAGCTGTACCCCTTCAACTTACTGTTTGTAACTACTCAGCACCTTTTTAGCTCTCTGTAACTGCATGCCATAGGCACTTTCGCAGACCTTGCTTCTATAATACACCATAACAAGGGTTTTCTACCACATAAACCTTTACCGCTTTACCCATTCGGTATAAGTACAAAAAAGCAGACAGGCTATGACTTTCGTCTGTCCTATCTGCTCTCTTCTGCTTTGATCGGCTATCGCATAGTTCTATATACCGACGGCCTTATCTGTCCTTGATTTTTCCGGTAACCCGCACTATCTCCGTCACAAGCATCGAAATTCCGAGCACCTGCAGCACATTTATGATCAGCATCACGCCCCCGAGATACCCGTACGCCAACTCCATCGTATTCCAGGCAATGAACCAGAGGATTGCGAACACATACACCGCTATGCTCAGCCCCATTCCCACGCAGACCAGCATCAGCGGCACTCTCTCAAAATCCTTACGGAAGAATCCGACGATCATCATGATTCCGTACAGCAGGAACCCGATAGCCGCTGCCATCGTGACTGCAATGCCCAGCTTTGAGTAGACCAGCGTGTCATAAACCGCAAATGTCACCATCCCGTCAAACTCTCCGGCATTCGATCCATCCGCCGGCACATAAGGGCTCTTTACAAGCTCCGCCATCCGCCGGATATTTTCCTCACTTCCTTTCGCAGGCAGTGCAGCTGTCACATTCAGGCTGTAGCGCATCATAATCATGCAGATTTTTTTGATTCTGCTCGGGAAATATGCCACAATCTCCTTCTTCGTCATACCCCGTCCTCCCGACGAGATATAAATCGACTCGGTATCTTTCGGCAGCCGCCCGTCTTCAAATGCAGCCGTCAGCTCTTCATGTACCTTCTTATAATATTCGTTGACTACGGCTCCGCCTTTCTCGTAAAGGCCATTTGCTTCCACGGCTTCCCGGAGCGCCCAGTAAATGCCGTCGCCGTGCATTTGCCCGTCAATCGAAACCGCCCATGACCCCTTGTACATCTCGTCGATATAAGGCTTCGTCTCCGCCAGCGCCGGACTGACCTCGAAAGCTTTCTCAAGGCCGTCCCTCGAGAGCCACACGATCAGAGACTGCTCCCCGTCATCAATGTGGTATAAGTCGCTGATCACCTTACTGTAATAGGTGTCGTTGCGGTCCGTCACCGCGAATTCCCCGTAATACTGATTGTTGATGAATCGTATTGCAAATGAGGCCGCCAAAAGGCTCACCGCCGGCATCACGAGACAGATGCTGCATGCGATTACATATCCGGGGCTTCTCCTCGCGCCGTATCTGCCTCCCGCTTTTCCGTTCGACGGCTTGTTACCGCCGGTAAAAAGCACAATCGACGCAATTCCCAATCCGCAGATCACAAACGGAGCCAGCCATATCCCGTCCTCCTTCGTGAACCAGAACCAGACCAGAGAGATGCACGCACAGACGGACCAGAGCACAGTCTTAAGCACATGTTGTCTTCGCAGAATTGTGCCGTACAATCCGATTATTGATGCGAGCAGTAATAGCGTAACCGAAGCCAGAAATCCTCCGCGATAGGTTTTCTGTATAGCGTCCGTATGCAGCATGACCGGCGAGAACAGCAAGTAAACATACAGGGCAAAACACACGTACTTGTTCGGGAAGAGCTTGAAAATCGCCAGGCAGAGAATAAGCACACACAGACAGAAAAATACTGTGTTGCCCAGAACATACGGAACATTCAGTTTTGACAGCAGTGCCATGAACACTGCATACCCTGCATTCTTCGTGAGCGTCGCACCCCGGAACTCTCCGAGCCACTCGCCTCTCATCAGCGTCTCCGCGTAGCGCACCATCAGGAAATCATCGGCTGCCGCATCGCCGACAAGGAACATGGGAATACCGCAGCCGACATAAATCCGCAGAGCGGTAGCTGCAACCCCTAAAATCAACACGATGATACTTCCCGTCATTACATCTGTCCCTCTTTGCCGCCCATACTACATTCATTTATTCCTTACTTTCAGACTCTTCAGATATTCTTTCTGTTCCGGAGTAATCCTGTAACTCTCCACCGCCTTCTGAATCGTCTTATTGTGTGTCCATGCCTCCAGCCGCTGCTCTTCAATATACGGCAGCACTGTCTCGTACTGCTTGGCCAGTGCCGTTGCAAAATACCAGGCAATCATCATTCTGATATAATACTCCTCCGACTCAACATCCGCCACCATTTCCGGGTAAGCCGGGTCGAAATCTTCATCCAGGTAATGCTGCATCAGCATTCCTATTGCGAATCTTACGGTGTATGTATGCTCCGACATGAGCCACTTTTTGATTGCGTCAAGAAGCTCCGGTCTGTGCTTTTTAAAAACCTTCGGCGACATCTGATCGCATGTCGCCCAGTTATCCACAAAGGGGAGGAATTTTTCCGCTTCCTGTACACATTTGTCATAGTCTTTCATCTCAGATATGACAAATGCATGCACCTGATTCTCATCAAAATATTCATGCGGCAAATTTTCAAGGAATTCCCCGATGTCCTGACGCTTCGCCATTTGCCTGGCAATCTTTCGAAGGTCCGGGGTCCTGACGCCGATCATGGCCTCAGGCCCCATGCCCGGGATCAGCCTGACCTGAAAGTCCCGGTACTTCTGATCCTGATTTTTAAATAATTCTTCTCTGATTTCTTCTACTATCATGGCAATATCCTATATGGACTCTTTGTCAGCTTTTTCAGTCCTTATGCCCGCTGTCGCTCCCGGACTGAACTGCGTTCAGCGGAAATCCGCATTTTCGGAAATTCCTGAGCCGGCTCGTGTTCCTGCCTGGATTATTTGCCGAATCTCTCCTGCATATAAGCATCCATATTGTCCGCGATCTGCTTGGAAACTGCAACAGCGGCGACGACCGTCTTGGCTCCCGTCACGACGTCGCCGGAGGCAAATACGCCCTCCATCGTCGTCTCGCCATGTTCATCTGTCTGCAGCCTGCCTCGCTCATTCAGATGGAGCGCATGGTCCCGGTTGACCAGCTGACTGCGCGGCACCTGAGAAATTGAAATTATGATGCTGTCGGCCTCGATCAGCTCCTCGGTAGAATGATCCTCCACTTTTTTGCCCGTCTCCGGATCATCGACCACATTACAGAAGACTGCTCCCTCGTCCACGATTCGGACTATCTGCTTGCGGTATTCAAAATGCACGCCGTCCAGCTGCGCATAATCAAATTCATGCTTCGAAGCGGCTACTTCGTCACCGCGGACATAGACCGTGACATCACGGGAACCGTGGCGGATCGCCGTGCGTGCTACGTCCATCGCGGCATTGCCGGCCCCGATGATCGCGACCCTGTCGCCAAGCTCATACACATCCGGATTATTGAGATAATTGATCGCGTAGAATACATGGCCGAATGTCTCGCCCGGAACGCCCAGTTTGCGCGGTTTCCACGCGCCGGTTCCGACGAACACACTGCAGTAACCGTCATCCAGCAGATCCTGTATACTCGTGGAACCGCCGAGTGCGAAATTCGGACGGAACAGGATACCCATGTCGCGCATTCTGCGATAGTAACGATCCAGAATGGACTTGGGCAGGCGGAATTCCGGAATGCCGTAGCGGAGAATGCCTCCGATTTTTTCGCGGCCTTCAAACACCGTGACCTTGTATCCCCGGCGAGCCAGAATAATGGCGATCGTGATACCTGCAGGGCCGGCGCCGATAACGCCGACTTTCATGCCATTTGAAGGAGCACAGCTCAGATCCAGTCTCTCAAAACAGGAGTCGGAAATATAATTTTCAATAGATGAGAAATGTACCGGCTCTCCCTTCTTCCCGCGGATGCAGTGTCCTTCGCACTGTCCTTCATGATTGCAGACAAGTGAGCAGATGACGGACAGGGGATTGTTCTCGAACAATATTTCCGCAGCTTCCATCATCTTGTTCTCTTTGAACAGACGGATGACTTCCGGGATATTTGTCTCGATCGGGCATCCCTGCATGCGGCAGAGCGGCTTCTTGCACTGGAGACAACGGTTGGCTTCATTTAATACATGTACAGGCATAGTTCTTCCTCCTTCAGCTAATATGACTATTGACCCTGTTTTACACTAAATCTCAGTTTGATTTTCCCTGAGAAATATTAACAATGATGATGCCCGCGCTGACCAGCAGCAGCGCGAAGAGTCCCGTCAGCGAGAATGCTTCCCGTCCCTCTCCGAGGAACAGGGCCGAGAGCAGGACACCCATGACGGGGTTAATGAATCCGAGAATCGACACCCGGCTCACCGGGTTGTACTTGAGCAGGACTCCCCAGAGCGTGTATGCGCCTGCAGAGATAAATCCCATATAAATCAGATTCAGAATACAGCCCGTACTGTAGAATGTGAGGTTCCCTCCCATGACGGCTCCGATTGCGAAGAGAGCGGCTCCGCCAATCAGGAACTGATAACCGCTGAGGACGACCGGACTTTCATCTCTCAAAAATAGTTTGATCAGACAACCCGAAGCGGCATAGAATAAATCGGCCGCAAGCATCGCGCCCTCACCGGCGAGAGTCACCGCGCCGCCTGACATCAAAGCCTTACCTCCACCCATTATGAGAAGAATACCGGCGAAACCGACGAGGCACCCTATGAGCTTCTTCAGGGTCATTTTCTCAAAATGAAAGATGTAAACAGCGAACAGGATGGCGATAAAGTTGCCTGATGCGTTGATGATCGAGCCGCGTACACCAGATGTGTGGGCGAGCGCCATGAAAAAGAAATAGTATTGCCCGACTGTCTGGACCAGTGACAGAATTGCGACATTCTTCCACGATTCTTTCTTCGGGAACAGAAATTTATGCGCTATTATCGAGCCAAACAAAATCGTCATACAGCCGGCGAGCATGAAGCGGGCTCCGGCCAGCATGATGCGCGACGCGGTGTCATCCGGACCGATTCGAAAGAGTTCATATGCGATCTTGATGGCAGGCGAGGCGCTTCCCCACAATACACAGCAGAAGATTGCTGTGAGCAAGGTGACCGGGAACCATGACCAAATGACCCGGTTCTGTTGCGGTGCTTTATTGACTGACATGATTAAAACCCCCTATCGCTTATGAAAGCGCTTACATTCTTAATAATAGTACCTTTCGTCGGTTCCTGCAAGACTAAACTCTGTACTTTTTTGAGAGCATTGCTTCGACGGGCTTCGAAGGGGCTTCAACGGGGACGGTTCTTAACGATTAAGAACCGTCCCCAACTAAGAAGAACCGTCCCCGAACAATCTAATCCTTTCAGATACCCTTTATTTCATATATAATAGAGAGAACTTCAATTCCTCACACGTAAATACAAGGAGAAACAATATGAAAAAACGCATAATATCACTGCTTTGCGCCGGCGCCCTTCTCTTCACCGCATGCGGTCAAACCGCAGCGACCTCCCCGGCGCCCCCTGAAAGCACAGCAGCCCAAGCATCCGAAGTCACAACGGAAGCCGCAGAGAGCACCGCCGAAGCCCCGGGCAATACCGCCGGCGAAGATGGCACTGTCCCCTACTGGACAGAGGACTCGGAAGTCATGAAGTCTATCGTCTCCTATGTCGCGGACGTCACTGATGAGTCATCCGACTCTTTTGTCCCCGTATCCGACCGCATAGCCGTCTTCGATTTCGACGGGACACTCTACGGCGAACTGTACCCGACCTACTTTGACGAATGCCTCATGCTGCACCGCATCCTGCACGATAACACCTATGAAGCCCCGGCAGAAGTCAAAGAGTACGCCCAATCTTCCGAGGAAGCTTATCTGAAGGGGCTGCCGCAGCCGGAAACTTCTCTCTCGACATCAGCGATCACAGCCGAAGCCTTCAAAGGCATGACTGTTGAAGAGTACCGCGACTACATCCGGGATTTCATGAATGAACCGGCATTCGGTTTCGAAGGCATGACCTACGGCGAAGGCTTCTATCTTCCGATGGTCTCCTTAGTCGAATATCTCGCTGACCATGACTTTAAGGTCTTCATCAGCAGCGGTTCCGAGAGAGCCTGCGTGCGCGAGCTGACAGAAGGCGTCCTGGACGAGTGGATTCCCTCCGATCAGATCATCGGCAGCACCTTCTCGCTCGAGGCAACCGGTCAGGGAGATGAGGACGGCCGCAAATACAGCCTGACAGCCGACGACAAGGTCATCATGAAAGGAAGCCTCGTCACAAAGAATCAGAAGACAAACAAAGTCTTCTCCATCCTCGACGAAATCGGCAAATCCCCGATTCTCGTCTTCGGCAACAGCTCCGGCGACCTGGCTATGGCGCAGTACACCGTTTCGAACGGAGGAAAAGGCTATATGCTCCTCTGCGATGACACAGAACGTGACTACGGAAATCTTGAGACCGCTGAAAAATTCGCGAAGGAATGCGCCGAAATCGGCCTCGAGACTGTTTCCATGAAAAATGATTTCACGACCATCTACAAAGAAGATGCCGTGAAGGTACCTGCAGCACCGGCGGATGCATCTGCTTCAGAGAGTTCAGATGAAAATGCAGCTGAATCCTCTCCGGAAAATGCCGCCGAATCTGCAGTCGAATCCGCAGAAGCGACTGCAGAACCCGCCGCGGATTCTTCCGCAGACGCACTTGCACCGGCGGCATAAGTATATAAAAGAAAGGATACATCCATGAAAATAGTTCTTATGGAGCCCCTGGGCGTAGCTCACGATATCATCGAAAACCTTGCCGACAAGCTGAGGAACGACGGTCACACATTCACGGCATACGATTCTTTCACCACCGACACGGATGAACTGATCCGCCGTGCGGACGACGCCGACATCCTCATGATCGCCAATCACCCGCTCCCCGGTCAGGTCATTCGGACTGACGGGAACCTGAAATTCATCTCGGTGGCATTTGTCGGAATCGATCATATCGACACCGAAGCCTGCAAAGAGAAAAATATCGGTATCTCCAACACCGGAGGCTACTGTGACGACGCCGTTGCGGAGCTTGCGGTCGGTCTCGCGCTGGACTGTCTCCGCAACATCACAGACTGCAATGCTGCCGTGCAGGCCGGACTCGGCAAGGGAAAGCTTGCGGGAAATGAACTTGCCGGACGCACGGTCGGCATTATCGGAACAGGCGCGATAGGCTGCAGGACTGCAGAGATTTTTAAGGCCTTCCGCTGCCGCCTGATCGGTTTTAATCGGAGTGTCAGACCTCGCGCAGAGGAACTTGGCATCGAACTCATGCCGCTCGATGAGGTGATGAAACAGGCGGATATTGTATCCGTTCACACCCCGCTGACACCTGACACCAAAGGACTGATCGGCGCTGAAGAAATCGGTCTGATGAAACAGGGCGCAATCCTGATCAACACGGCAAGAGGACCCGTGGTGGACGAGCAGGCTCTCGCCGCTGCTCTGAAAGAAGGCAGAATCAAAGCCGGGATTGATGTCTATGAGAAGGATCCGCCGCTCCCTGCAGGTCATCCGCTCCTCGGCGTTCCGAACCTTGTGTGCACGCCGCATATCGGATTTGATACGAGAGAGTCGATTGACAGGCGGGCGGAGATGGCATTTGAAAATGTATATGCATATCTTGCGGGGAAACCGATTCGGACGATGCTTTAATCTCTGACGCAGAATCCTCGTGACTTTAGTCGTGAGATGAATGCGCACAATGAAACTTGACTCTGACAAGGGATACAAACCTGATGTCTGATCCGAAAAGCAGCCCTCATATCGGGTCGGCCTCCTTGAGTTTGCAAAACTATACGGCTATAATAGAATAATGGTTTATTCATATAAAATTGTACAGCTAAGGAGCCACAATCATGAGCGACAAAAGAAGTCTTACCGGTAAAGAGAAAGCATCCTATGGCCTCGGAGCGGTGGGTAAAGACATGGTCTATATGCTCTCGGCGAGCTATGTTCTCTACTACTTTCAGGATATCTGCGGCGTCAGTGCGGTTGCTATGGGAATTATTCTCATGGCAGCCCGCGTCTTCGACGCCTTCAACGACCCTGTGATGGGTGTCATCGTTGCAAAGACACGGACGAGATGGGGAAAATTCCGCCCGTGGCTCATGATCGGCACAATTACCAATGCCATTGTTTTATGTCTGATGTTCGCAGCCCCGCCGGCTCTTTCCGGAACCGGCCTTGTCGCTTATGCGGCGGTCACCTATATCCTCTGGGGCGTCACCTACACGATGATGGACATTCCCTACTGGTCAATGATCCCCGCATTCACGGAGGGCGGAAGCGAGCGTGAAGGGCTCACTACGCTTGCACGCTCCTGCGCCGGCGTCGGCTCCGCAATTATTACAATTATCACAATGATCAGCGTCCATGCGCTCGGTGTGAGATTTGCCGGGGACGGCGCGGGCGCGCAGATGCTTGAACGTATAGGCTTTAAATATTTTACGATTATCATAGCCGTTCTGTTTGTGGTCTTTATAGCCCTTACCTGTGCAAATATTCGTGAAAAATCCACAGTAGACATGCAGACAGCTACGATCGGGCAAATGTTTCGCGCTCTGATCGGAAACGACCAGACAATGGCGGTCGTTGTCGCGATCGTCCTCATCAACAGCGCGATGTATATCACATCAAATCTTGTAATCTACTTCTTCAAATACGATTTCGGAGGCAGCGGCTGGTATAATTCCTACACACTGTTCACGACCTTCGGAGGCGCGGTGCAGATTCTGGCGATGATGCTGTTTTATCCGTTTTTGAGGAAATTTGTGACAAGTTTCCGCATTTTCTTTATCTGCCTCGCTATGGAAATGCTGGGGTATGCGGTTCTGCTGCTGCTCTCCTTCACGAACATGTCAAATGTATTCCTGCTTTTCATTCCAGGTTTTCTCATCTTTGCTGCCAGCGGAATGCTGAATGTTCTGACAACGGTATTCCTTGCAAATACTGTCGATTACGGACAGCTCAAAACCGGAAGGCGTGACGAGAGCGTTGTCTTTTCCATGCAGACATTTGTCGTCAAGCTGTCAAGCGGATTTGCTGCCCTGGTCGCATCTATCGCGCTTTCTGTATTGGCTTTGAGCGGCGAGGCAACGACGGAAGCACAGCAGTCTGTGGATTTTTCCGCCGGCGTTTCGCTCGCTTCCAAGGCCGGTCTGCGTATGACTATGACGATTCTTCCGATTATCGGGCTTGTTGCGGCGTTCTTCTGGTTCAGAAAAAAATATATCCTGACAGACGAAAAGCTCGCTGAGATCGGGGAGAAATTGCGAAAAGAGTGAAGACGAGTGTCACCTTGCGCGCGTATCATAGACCTACGTCACGAGTATTGCGCGATGAAGCCAAATTTCACTTTGCGCGCGTATCATAGACTTACGTCACGAGTATTGCACGATGAAGAATAAACACGAATGACGGAGAAAAACATGAGAATAAACGAAAACTGCGCTGCCTGTCTCTATGACAAGCAAAAAAGCAAGGTCGACGATCCCGAATATTTAGCCCGAATAAAGGAACTGATCGATAATCGCGGTGAAAATGACACCAGCCCGTACATGGTATACCTGTTCAACAAAGTGCACGAAGAATTCTTCGGATCCGGAGCTGACTACACCCAAATCAAGAAGACCTATAACGATCTTGTACTCGAAATGGAGGATAAGCTCCGCGCGGAAATCGAGGGTTCAGAGGAGCCGATCGCCAAAGCACTGGTAATGGCAAGAATCGGTAACTATATTGACTTTGGCGCGATGAACCGCGTTGACACGGAAACCTTTCTCGGTCTGTTCAGAGACACGGAACTGAGGACAGAAGAGATAAAGACATATGAATCCTTCCTGAAAGAGTGCGCAAAAGCTGAGCATTTTCTTCTTCTGTGCGATAACTGCGGCGAGATCGTTCTCGACAAGCTTCTTATCGAGCAGTTATCTCTTCGGTTCCCCCGGCTGAAATTTTATGCTATGGTGAGGGGCGGCAGTATCCTGAATGATGCGACAAAAGAAGATGCCGAATATGTCGGACTGGATCAGGCAGCGGAAATCGTGACAAACGGAGCCCCCGTGGCCGGAATGATCTACGCCATGCTGCCTGAAGACGCCAAATCGGTTCTCGACGAAGCAGATGTAATCCTCTCGAAAGGTCAGGGAAACTACGAGTCGGTATCCGGGCAGGGCTATCATGTATTCTATGCGCTTCTGTGTAAGTGCGATTTGTTTACCGACCGTTTCAAGGTACCGAGACTGACGGGGATATTTGTGGAGGAGAGATAATAGCTGCAGGCGTCCTTGAGGGGATTGTTGCTGAGGAGAGATACTATTTGCGAAGAAAAAACAGAGTCCAGGTCTCGCGCGAGACTTGGACTCTTCTGTTAGAATTTTCAGACTTGCAGATGTATTCAGTTGAATATCGTCCTCTCCAATGTGCCGACAAGCTCTTGAAGGCCCGACAGGTCCTCCTCTGTGAACCGTCCTGCCTGCGGGCTGTCGATATCAAGGACGCCGACGACCTCTCCGTTTTGATGTATCGGAATGACGATTTCCGAGCGGGATGCACTGTCGCAGGCAATGTGCCCCCTGAACAGGTGTACATCGGGGACAAGCTGTGCCTCGCCTGTGGCTGCGGCTGTGCCGCAGACGCCTTTTCCGTACGGAATCTCAACGCATGCGGGTTTTCCCTGGAAAGGCCCGAGAATCAACTTGTTATTTTCCGTAAGATAAAAACCTGCCCAGTTTATATCTTCCATGGAAGCGTAGATTAGAGCAGAAATATTTGCAAGGTTCGCTGTGATGTGCGGTACATCTTGAACGAGCGCTTCGGCCTGTTCGATAAGAAGATTGTAGTCGGTGTGCATCATTCATTATCCTTTCTGCCTGGGAAGACGTGACTGCGAAACTATGAGAGGCTTCAGAGCTATGAGTGATTTTTGAGACTGTCTCCTCAGCTCTCGCCGCCCCACAGCAGTTCCTCATACTGTTTTGTGTAAAGTTCGTAATAATATCCTCTCTCCCGCATGAGAGATTCATGCGTTCCGCGGCTGATAATCTTCCCGCCCTTCACGACGAGAATCACATCCGCATCCACGACAGTCGAGAGCCGGTGAGCGATGACGAAGGAAGTCCGTCCCCGAATCACCGCATCAATCGCACCCTGAATCGCTTTTTCCGTCACCGTGTCGATTGACGACGTAGCCTCGTCGAGCACCAGAATCCGCGGGTCTGCGAGAATTGCCCTTGCAAATGAAAGCAGCTGTTTCTCACCCGTCGACAAAACAGCTCCACCTTCACCGACGTCCGTATCCAGCCCCTTCTCCATACGATCCAACACAAACTCCGCAGACACAAGGTGCAGAGCCTTCATGATCTCCTCATCTGTCGCATCGGGTTTTCCGTACCGCAGATTATCCCTGACTGTCCCGGAGAACAAATGAGGCGACTGCAGCACATATCCGATATTGCTGTGGAGCCACAGCTGAGACCTCTCCCTGGCGTCTCTCCCGTCGATGAGAAGCT
Organism: uncultured Lachnospiraceae bacterium; assembly: GCA_947302185.1. The sequence goes on along the minus strand of CAMYVI010000014.1, from coordinate 6,319 downwards.
GCCCTTCCGTCGGCTCATAGAACCGGCAGACGAGATTGACCAGAGTAGATTTGCCGGCGCCGGTCTCTCCGACGATTGCGATATTTGTCCCGTGAGGAACCTTCAGATTAAAATGGCGGAGAACATACTCGTCGCCGTCCGGATACCTGAATGAGACATCCCTGAATTCGATATCTCCGACCAGCTCTTCCCAGTTCTCCTTCTTCGGCTGAAAAGAATCCCCGTATTTTTCTATGACTTCCGGCCTGTCCGCCACATCAGACTCCTCGGCGAGGAGCCGCGTGACGCGCTCGATGTTGGCCTGAATGGAAATGAAACCGGACAGCGTCTCGATGATACTCTGAATCGGCTCGAGCATCTCCAGGGCGTAGGACATAAAGACGGAAAGCGTCCCGATCTGCGTGAGACCCTGCACCGTCAGCCGGCCGCCCTGCCAGAGAACAAGCGCCAGGACCAGCGCCGACATCATGGCAACCGTCGAGATGAACAGCGCCGAAAAGTGCGCTTCCCGTATGGACATCCGCCGCATATTTGCGGTTTCGCCCTTAAAGTCACCGATCATCTTCTCCTCAACGCCGAGAATTCTGATCGTCTTCGCTCCGGTGATTCCTTCGTTGTAATTTCCGGTGATTTTCGAATTGATTTCACGAATCTTCCGATTATACTCCAGAAGTCTTTTCTGAAAATACATCATGAGCCCCACCGCAATCGGCACGAGCAGATAAATGAACCCCGCCAGCCGGTAATCGATGATGAACATGACCACAAGAACTCCTGTCACGTAAGCGCCGTTCCACACAAGATTCATCATTCTCCAGGAGAGAGCTTCGCCGATGAGTCCGGTGTCCGACATGACCCGGGAATGAATATATCCGACGGAATTCCTGTTAAAGTAAGAAAATGACAGCGTCTGCAAGTGGTCAAATGCATCATTCCGAAGATCCCTGTCCACCGACATCTCGACCTTCCCGCATTCCACGGAGCTGATATAATTGATCACACCCTGCCCGAGCAGCAGCGCTACATAAAGGACTGCAAATATCTCAATACCGTTCAGCGTCATTTCCCCGATGAAGTGGTTAAGGGCATAGCGGTTGAAGAGCGGATAGACCGCATCAATCGCGCTGGAGACTGCGCCGAGCAGGATCATGCAGAAAATTTTCACCCGATATTGTTTTAAATAGGGAAACAGCCTGGGAATGCCGAAGAAGGGCAGACTTACCTGATTTTCATCATTCATATCAGAGCCCCTCCTTCCGCTGTCATACCCGGATCATCAGCTGCTGCCGATGCATCGGTTCCGGCAGGCACATCAGTCTCCTCCGTCACGTCAGTTCCGGCAGGCACATCCTTCCCCGACGCCACATCGGCTCCGGACATTGCTTCATTCCCCGCTGCAGCATCGGTTCCGGCAGGCACATCAGTCTCATCCGTCACGTCGGTTCCGGCAGGCACATCCTTCCCCGACACCACATCAATTCCCGCCGTCTGCAGGTCATAAATCCTTCGGTACAGGCCTCCCTGCGCGAGCAGTTCCTCGTGCGTACCCTGCTCCCGTATCCTGCCCTGATCGAGAACTATGATATGATCCGCATTCATGATCGTCGTGATGCGATGCGCTATCAGGATGACGGTGGACGATCCTGTATTCTCCCGGATCGCATGGCGGATCTTCATATCCGTCTCGGCGTCCACCGCCGAGAGAGAATCGTCGAATACCATAATCGGCGGTTTCCTGAGCAGCATCTGCGCGATTGCAGTCCGCTGTTTCTGGCCTCCCGAAAGGGTCACACCCCTCTCGCCGACAAAAGTATCATACCCCGCCGTGAAACTCTCAATCGTATCATCAATGCCGGCCAGCCGGGCGGCATGGCGGATTTCCTCCAAATCCGGCTCATTCCCCGCAATTCCGATATTCTCGGAAAGCGTGCGGGAAAAGAGGAACGGCTCCTGCAGGACCATCCCGATATTCCTGCGCAGATATTTTCTGTCAATCTCCGAAATATCAACTCCTCCGATCGTGATCCTCCCATTTTCCGGTTCAAGATCATACAGACGATCCAGAAGATACATGAGTGTCGATTTGCCCGATCCGGTACCTCCTAAAATGCCGAGCGTTGAGCCTGCGGGAATAGTCAGAGTAAGGTTTTTTATGGCGTCGGCGGATGCATTTGCATAAGAAAACGAAACATTTTCAAATGCAATATCCCCGTCCATCGGAGGCGTAAGAACCCTCTCACTCTCGGCTTCCGGCTCGGAATTCATTATATACCTGAGGCGCTCGACGGAAATACCCGCCTTGCTCATCTCAGAGATAACGCGCCCGAGCTGGCGGACCGGCCAGACCAGCATCAGGTTGTAAGATGTCATCGCGATAAAACCGCCGACAGTCAGGGTCCCGTGAATACAGGCAACAGATCCGAACAGGAGAATGAACAGAATCTGCAGACCTGTCAGAACATCTGCGACGGACCAGAACATGGACGCGATCGTCATAAGACGTATCCAGAACCCCGTATAGTAAATATTCTGCTTCCCGAACCTTCTCCGCTCGTAATCTTCTCTCCCGAACGCCCGCACGACCCGTACTCCGGTCAGATTTTCCTGCACGATTGACGAGAGAATTCCCTCCTCGACGTCAACCTTTTCAAAGGCGCTCCCGATCTTATAATGGTACACAAGCGAGTAGCCCACAATGACCGGAATCATAATCGCTGACCCCAGCATGACCCGAAAGTGAATACGCCCCATAAAAATCAGGGAGAGCGTGATCAAAATGACCGTCCGGAAGAGCTGCGACAGCTGCTCGGATACAAAGCGCTTGATCGTCTGTACATCCGACGTACAGCGCTGGATGATGTCGCCCGTGCTGTTCTCGCTGTGCCAGGCAGACGGCAGGTACATAATATGTGAAAATAAGTCGTCTCTCATTTTCCGAACAAATGTCTCCGCCCCCCTCGCATTCATCGTCCGGAAAATGTATCTGCAGATCGCAGCCAGCGTTCCCACTCCCAGGACCGCTGCCGCTATCAGAACAGGTCTTGCCCGCAGAGCTTCGATGCCGCCTGACGCAGAGATGATCCGGCTTATGCTCTCCGGAAGAATTGCCGGCTTATTGCCGATAACCGAATCAACGGTGAAGGAAATAATCTTAGGACTTGCCATGTCGAGAAGCGATACCAGTCCCGCGAACAGCATGCCGAGGATGAAGTACCGCTTTGAGCCTGAAAGAAAGTGCATTATTAAATTGATTTTTGACGGGTATTTCTGTCTGACCGGCATTTTATCCCCCGGATCTTTCATGTTCATTTTTTCGTCTGTTGTCAGTAACGCTTCTCGGCTGCAATCTGCCGGGATCCATAATTCATCCGTTTTTCTTTAACACCTTCCCATTGTACTACATATGGAGTTTCCGGTGAAGCATGTATCAAGAACGCCTCGGCGTTCTTGCCGCGCCGCGCAAGGTGCGAAGCACCTTCCTTAATACGCCTGTTTCTTTTCCTATCGGTAACGGCAGATTACCGTTCATGGGTTAAGCGTTGACGGCAGACTGCCCTGTTGTGAACATTTTATCAGCCGTATTGACAGCACATTTCCTTATCAATATAATGAAAATTGAAAGAGGGATACAGCGAGAAGCGGTTGACCTCGTTTTAGTGTTTCATTTTGCGTATACATCTCAAGACTAAAGTCTCGAGAATTCTGCGTCAGTATTTTAGCAACCGTCACTTTGCACGAGTGGCGGTTGTTGTTTTCTACTTAATTTTCACCGTTGCCGTTTGTCTGAACAGGCAAACTGTTCCATCGCCCCGCCATGTCATCGTATCCGGTATCCTTCGGAAAAAATGCGTGAAAGTTCGAGGTACACTGCCATGTCATTCGAGGTATTGCCATGTCATATGTTGAATTCCGAAATGTGAAAAAAATCTATAGAAGCGGAGAGGTGGAGATCCCCGCCCTTAACGGAGCGGATTTCATCATAGAAAAGGGCGAATTCTGCGTGATCGTCGGCGCATCCGGCGCCGGAAAGACCACCATCCTGAATATCCTCGGCGGAATGGATTCTCTCACCTCCGGATCCGTCTTTCTCGACGGGAAGGAAATCTCCTCCTATGACAGAAGAAAACTGACCGAATACCGCCGGTTCGAAATCGGCTTCGTATTCCAGTTCTACAACCTTGTCCAGAACCTGACCGCTCTTGAAAATGTCGAACTGGCTACCCAGCTCTCAAGAGACCCGATGGACCCGGCACAAGTACTTAGGCAGGTCGGCCTGTCGGACAGACTGACGAACTTCCCCGCCCAGCTCTCCGGAGGCGAACAGCAGCGTGTCGCGATTGCCCGGGCACTCGCCAAAAACCCCAAGCTGCTCCTGTGCGACGAGCCGACCGGCGCTCTGGATTATCAGACGGGAAAATCCGTACTCAAGCTCCTCTACGACACCTGCCGGCAGAACAAAATGACTGTTGTCGTAATAACCCATAATTCCGCGCTGACCGCAATGGCTGACCGGATCATCACGGTGCGCAGCGGAAAAATCGAGAAGATGTATATGAACGAAAACCGCGTCGATATCTCGGAAATTGAGTGGTAACAGCGGCTCCCCCATCTTCCGAAGGCAGTGAGTCTCCGCCTGCAATTGAGTGGTAACAGCGGCTCCCCCCATCTTCCGAAGGCAGTGAGTCTCCGCCTGCGGAGGCAGAAAGAATCATCTTAATGAATATGAAGCGAGCAGACAGAAAACAGAATATTCTGCTGAAAATGACGCTCCGGGAAATCAAAAGTACCTTCGGACGTTTTTTTGCCGTGCTCGCAATCATCGCAATCGGGACGGGCTTCTTCTCCGGAGTCCGGATCACCACCCCCGTCATGGTCCACACAGTAGATCAGTATTACCGGGATAATCAGCTGTATGACTACCGAGCGCTCTCGACCATAGGCTGGGAAAAGGAAGAAGTCGGGAAGTTATCCGAAGAACCCGACGTCCGCTCTGCGGAAGGATCCTGGCAATATGATGTCCTCTGCGAGACAGATGACGGCTCAACCGGAGTCTACAAAGTACACTCCATCACGCAAAATATCAACAATTTGCAGTTAACAGAAGGCCGGATGCCCGCCGCCGGCAACGAGTGTGTGCTTGACACACGAAATCGCTGCGGACTCGGACTCGGAGACTCTATCCGTTTTTCGAAGGAGAATGAGAGCGACACGCTGGAGGCATTTTCCTGCACGGAATACACGGTAGTCGGCTTCGCTGAGTCCTCCCTGTATATCAATTTCGAGCGCGGTACGACGTCTCTCGGCAACGGAACAGTCCTCGGATTCATGTATCTTCCGAGAGTCTCCTTCAACGCGGATTATTACACGGACATCTATGTAAAGCTCGACTCCGATCCGGTAATTTACTCCGATGAGTACAAAGACCGGATGGATGAACTGCGGCCGAAATGGGAAGATCTTGTTCAGTCCGCGGCGGACGACCGTTACACAAGACTCTATAACGATGCAGACCGGGAACTGCAGGACGCCCGTAAAGAATTCGAGGACAAAAAGGCCGAAGGAGAACAGGAACTCGGCGACGCCGCAAAGGAGCTCGATGACGGAAAGAAAGAACTTGATGATGCGGCAAAAGAACTGGCGGACGGAAAGAAAGAACTTGACGATGCAGCCAAAGAACTGTCCGACGGCAGAAAAAAACTCGATGACGCGGAAAAAGAGCTGGAAGACGGAAAGAAGGAACTTGACAATAACGCAGGAAAACTGACTGACGCCGAAAAAGAGCTGAATTCCGCCTACTCGCAATTGGAAGAAGGGCGCATACAGCTCGATGACGCAGCCGATCAGCTCTCGGCTTCCGAAGAACAGCTATCCTCTGCATATGATGAACTAACGCAAGGCGCAGAGGAACTCACAGCCGGAGGTGCGGAACTTGACGCGGCGGCAGCACAGCTATCCGAGAGCGAAGCTCAGCTTGACGCGGCGGCAGCACAGTTATCCGAAAGCGAAGCTCAGCTCGGCGCGGCGGCAGCACAGCTGTCCGAGAGCGAAGCTCAGCTTGACGCTGCCCGGCAGCAGTTATCCGAATCGAAAGCTGTCCTTGATGAGACTCAGGCTGCGCTTGCTGATGCAGAAGCACAACTCACATCCGGAAAAGCGGAACTCGATGCATCCGCCATCCGGCTCACTCAGACTAAGGCTGCGCTGGATGCCTCTCAGGAAGAACTTGACCGTCAGCAGGTCGAGCTTTCCATGGCTTATGCCGTAGGTTTTATAAATGAGGAAGCCTATCTGGCCGCTCAGGCCGAACTTGACGCTGCGC
>CAMYVI010000013.1 GCA_947302185.1 uncultured Lachnospiraceae bacterium | reverse complement strand
CTACTGTGAACAGTGTCTTCATTGCAAGACCATCCATCGGAAGATGTGTCTTGATCATTTCAACAACAGGAGCGCCGAGCATACACATGATAACTGTCGGGACCATGGAGAATGCAAGGTGTGAAATCCACGGATATACGCGGTCTACAAGGAAAATCTGCTTGTAGTTCCTGTTTTCGATTGCCTTCCAGCCGATATGCTGCCAGACAAGGTTGAGTGTTGCTGTTCCGTAGAAAAGAACTGTACCGACTGTACCGACCATCGCGCCGAAAGATGTAGCCAGAGCCATGCCCTGATCCGATGCCGGATCAAGACCCTGCGCCTTTATAGCAAGCATTGCCAGCGGGATACCGATATAGGATACGGCACGTACGTCGGCTGAAACCGTTCCGCCCGGAGTAACAAGGGCGATATAAACGATCTGCATAGCTACACCGACGAGAATACCGGTCCTGAGATCTCCGAGAACAAGTCCGCATACCAGACCGCCGACAAGCGGACGACCCAGTGTGTAGTTACCTATAGAGGAACTTCCCATACCGGGCATGGATGATAAAGATGCGAACAATCCCAGAATGATTGCCTGAAATAAATTTATTGACATGACGGATCTCCTCCTTTTCAGTTAAATCCGAACTGACCTCTGAACTTCTTCCAGTTTCCGATTGCCGCTTCTTTGATCAATGCAAATTCTACTTCGTATCCCTTCTGCATGATTGCCTCGAGAGCTTCGGCCTCTTCCTGAGTAATGGATTGGTTATTTCCGAGCTTTGTAGCGCCCGGTCTGTCGTTGCACGGTCCGATAATGACGGTCTTTACGCCCTGCGGATCGAAATTGCCGTCAACAAGGATCTTCTTCATGTCGACCGGATTCTTGGTGATCAGGAAATACTGATCTTTCGATGCAAGAACCTTCGGGGACTTGTCAAGGAATTCCTGTACTCCCCATACAAATGTCTTTTTATCGGAAGCGCTCTTATAAGCCTGCTTTAAGACCGGGTTCTTTGCAGCCGCATCATTGACTGCAATAAGGCCTGTGCAGGGATACTCCAGTGACCAGCGTGTAACTGTCTGTCCGTGAATCATTCTGTCATCTACACGAATAAAACTAACTGCCATTTTAATATCCTTTCTCATCTCCTGTTACGGAGTTGCGGCGGTTAATTCCTCTCTGTCGAAAAGAATAACCGTTCCATTAATATAGCTGTCATAACTATTTCAGCTTATTCATATCCGAAAATAGATACTCCGCGACTTTTCAGCCGCTGTGGATCCCATTATCAGATATCGTCATCGGCATCTGCTTCCGCTGCAACGGAGAACACTTTGAGCCCTGCCGCAGCATCTTCGAGGATTTCTGTCTTGATCTCATCAAAGCTCATATCGTCCTTGGAAAGAACCCCCGTCAGAACGAGCGGCAGATTCATACCGCCGATCATAAGAGTTTTGTCGAGAAGACCTTCTTCTGCGATGACATTTGCCGCGGTTGAGAGCGGTGAACCTCCTACGATATCAGCAAACATGATGATCTCATCATCCGGTCCCAGCTCCGGAAGAATCTTCCTGAATTCGACCGCGAACTCGTCCGCGCCCATATCTCTCAGAAGACCGATTGACCTGATCTCATCACTCTCATTTCCGCTGAGCATTTTGACTGCGTCATGAATGCCGCTTGCGAACATCCCGTGACTTACAAGTATTACGTATCTCAATTTCCCTCACCTCTCCTTCTCCTGGATTAGTTATCAGCTCGCCGGCAGAGCTTTGATGAGTTCATTTTATGCAAATGACATTCTTCAGACAACTGAACATCGTCATAGATTCGACATGACATTTGTCATGTTTTTCATTAAAAATGTGTAAAAAAAATATGTATGGCAACACATTTTCCGACATGTTGACCATACATATCACCCTGATACACTCACGAGCTCAACATAATATTTATATCATGCTGTGAACTGACCAGAAACTCCTCAATCGCCTTTCCGCTCTTCATAGCAGTGTCCACCGCATTTTCCGCCATGATCATTGCCTGATTATATCTGCGGAACCTGGGAGCGGACACCCCCGTACTCATGATGTCATGTATCACATCAAGATTGATCTCGTAATCACCCGGCACACCCCTGAAAAGAGTATTAAGAAGCTCTTTATCTTCCGCCACGGCGATCATCGGAGATATTCCCACCGAGGATGAATACATCTTTTTCTGCAGCTCCTCGTCACCGCAGAGAAGCTTCATAAAGTCCCATGCAAGCTCCTTGCGGCGGGAACGGGCATTCATGCCGATCAGCGTCGATTCAATTTCACATACATTTCCGCCTCTCGGCCCGGCAGGCATCTCGACGCAGTCCCATTCGAAGTTGGAATACTTCTTGACCCGCCACGGATAAGGCTGATAGACCTTATAATCAGAATACAGGAACGGCCGGAAAGCCACTCTGCCCTCATCAAAATCCCTGGCCGTGACAGTAAATCCGTTATTAAGCTCACGAAGCTTCTGATCGAACAGAACAGCCTCGCGTACTCTGAGACTCCCCAGGTTGCACTTTTTGCCGTCTTCCGAGAACAGCTTCGCTCCGTTTGCATAAAGCGTATCTGTCCAGCTGTAATTATAGACGGCATACGCCTTCTTCTCGGTCTGCGCCTCCGATCCTTCCGTTATCTTTCTGCAGATATCATAGAAGTCGTCCCATGTCCAGTTGTGTTCCGGCATACTGATACCGTATTGCTTGAGGAGGCTTTTGTTGACGAACATCAAAGTCGGAACACTCTCGAACGGCAGGGCATACTGACGATTCTCCATCTGCCCGGCCATCTGACATGCTTTATAGTAAATCGACAGATCGAATCCGTCATCCTGCCTGATCATATCGTCCAGCGGATAAAGAGCTCCCGATGCGGCCAGCAGAGAAAAGTCCTCCGGAAGGACCAGAAACAGATCAGGTCCCTGCCCTTTCATATACTGCTGGGCAAGCCACTCGCTGTAGCTGTCGATCCCGATTCCGCTTTCATAGCTTACCTTAATTCCGGGATGATTTTTCTCGAAAATATCAATGACTTCATCAAGGAACTCGTACCGGTCTCCGATCGATGTTCCCCAGTAACTGCCCGCATAAACGCCGATGGTAAGCCTGACCGGCTGCATTGTTCTGTGCCAGAACAGAACGTACAGGACGACTGCAGCAATTACAAGGCTTATTCTTAATAACAGTTTTTTCATGTATCAAACAAATCCTTATTTACAATTCCCGTTTGAACTGCCCAGATAGCAAGCTGCGTCCTGTCGCGAAGATGAAGCTTATTCAATATGCTGCTTATGGAATTTCGCACAGTCCCCTGTGAAAGCCACAACGACTCCGCAATTTCCTTATTGGACATACCTCTCGCAACGGCCTGTATGATGTACCACTCGCTTTTCGTTATTTCTTCTGTATTCTGATCCGTTATTTCAGGATTGACTATGTTCTTCGCCATAGTGGAGAATTGTCGAATAACCGTACTGGCTACATTCGGGTTGAGCATGGCGCCGCCGGTATAGACCGTTCGAATCGCTCCGGACAGTTCCTCCAGGCTGCTTCCCTTTAGCAGATAACCGCTTGCCCCGCTTTTTAAAGCCCCGAACACAAATTCCTCATCATCAAATGTCGTGAGCGCAATCACCTTTATATCAGGATATTTCTTTGAGATCTGGGCTGTACATTCTACTCCGTCCATCACCGGCATCCTGATATCCATCAATATCACATCCGGTCTTTCCTCCGGACGAAGTTCTTTAAGCTTCTGAAGCGTTTCAGTTCCGTCCGCTGCCATAGCGACTACTTCCATATCGCTATTCACTCCAAGAATAATCTTCAGACTGTGCCGGATCAGTTCCTGATCATCCACTATCATCACTTTAATCATTATTCATCCTCCGGATTCCTGCTTCGAATAGGTATTTCCGCTTCCAGATAAAAGCCCTGACAGCCATCCTCCCTGTTGCCGTAACCGAGGCTTCCTTTTAACACTTCGATTCGTTCGCGCATATAGTCCAGACCGAAACCGGGTTCAACCTTCTGACTTCCGATCCCGTTATCCCTGATACTCACTTTGAGAGAATGATCCTCCCTGAAAATGATGACTGAGATTTCGGTCGCATGTCCGTGCCGGACGGCATTTGTCAGACCTTCCTGCACAATTCTGTAAAGTGTGTCCTCCTCGTCCTGCGCGAGTATAAGCTCTCCTGCCATCTGCTCGTAACTGATTTCCGTCCCGGTGGTCTCACGTACATTCTCTACCATCTTTTCGAGGGCGGATTCTATATCATGGCTTTCCAGAGCGTCAGGACGCAGCGCATGAATAGAGCGCCGCACGTCTTCAAGCCCCTGTCTGGCTGTGGTCCCGATTACTTCAAATCGGATTTTTGCCTCCCCCGGGTCAGTATCCATGAGTATCCTGCCCGCATCCGCACTGACGACTATGCCGGTCAGGGTATGGCCCAGCGTATCATGAATCTCTCTCGCCAGGCGGTTCCTCTCTGTAATCTCCGTCATTCGCTTTATGGTCTCGCCGTATTCCCTGAGCTTAATGTTGGCTTCCTGCAGCTGCACATTTTTACCGGACAGAGCCGCGTTCAGCAAACGTATTCTTGAATTCTCATTCTTCTGGCGTATTATCATCAGCAGTACGAATATCACGAACATAAAGATATTTATAAAAGTCATGCTGCTTTCCACCGCAACGATCCAGCTTCTGACCACAGGATGGAAACAATAGAGATAAGATGAGAACTGAATGTTATTATAAAAATATCCGAGTATTTTATCACTCCCGAACACAAATTCCAGTATTTGAATAACAACATAAGCCACTCTCGGCGCTTTTTTCTCCTCATAGTAAAGAAGGTCTGCCAGAACAACAAGCGCAACGCCGCTGTAATAAAAATTCAAGGCACAGATCAGCTCAAATGAAAGCAGCATCTCTCCGAGGCTTGCCAGATGCAAATACATTTTGCTTTCTTTACAGACATCTTCTTTGAGAAGAATAAGGACTGACAATGCTCCGAACAGTGCGAAAGTTTTCAGACACAGAGTGACCGTGTCCTCCGGTATTCCTTCTGCAACCGATAAAAAAGTATATGCACCGTTCATATCACATATTATTTTTTTCGATGCAGAGGTTACCGCGAGATAATACATCAGAATGAACCCGTTGACCAGCAGCATCGTATACAGAACACGCTTTAATGATTCCCTGTTTTCCATCACTGCCACCCGTTAATACTGAAATGATCGATATTATCAGCAGTAATCAGTTCCACCGGAACAATGACCTCCTCGTTGCGGCTGACCGGCCCTTCTTTCAGAAATCTGTATCCCTGCTCTACCGTCTTCTCCGAAACGATAAGCGGGAACTGTGCACAGGTGGCAGTCATCATTCCGTCTTTTACCATACCTTTCGCCTCGGGAGTTCCGTCAACGCCGTAAACCAGGAACCGGTCCGTCAGACCGGCGCCGCGAATAGCCGCCATTCCGCCGAATGCGCTCGGATCATTGAGCGCCATCAAGGTGTCAGCTTCAGGATGCTCTTTCAGCAGCTTTTCCATTACCATCATGGCGTTCTCGATCTGACCGTCAGATTCCCCTTCACCGAGTACATTGAAACCCTCATGGCCGCGAATCGTATCCAGAAAGCCCTGGATTCTCTCTTTTCCGCTCTCGGCGGTGACATGCTCCAGAAGCAATATATTAGCCGAATCCCGGATGGAGAGCAAATGTCTGCCGCACAGAACTCCCGCTTCATAATTATCTGACAGAACCGAACATGATACCAGTTCACTGTCTTCCACCGGTGTGTCCACTACAATAACGGGGATACCTGCGGCATTTGCCAGTTCCAGGGCAGGCTTCACACTGTCCCATTCGACCGGCGTAAGGAAAAGGACCTCAACTCCCGCATCAATCAATTCTTTCACCTGCTCCAGCTGCTTGTCCTGATGCATGCCTGCGTCTCTGGAGATCAGCTGGTCTCCGTTTGCCTCGATCAGGATTCGTATCTGTTCATCCAGAAGTTGATAATAAGGATTGCTCATAGTCATATATGTAGCGCCGAAGAGGTGCTTTTCATTGACCTGCATCAGGGATATGTCGATGCCCGAAACCAAAAAAATGCATACAACGGAGGCCATCAGCGCAAAGCAGATGGACGGGCAGACGGTTACAATTATTCTGATCAGCTTCTCTTCTTTCATGCTTATCTGCCTCTTAACTGGCTGCTGTTGATTCAAATATTTATACTTTAATAATAGACATCCTGAGAATCCCGGTCAAGATTATATATTTTGAGAATATTTTTATATCTTATCGGAACCGCTTCGCGAACCCGATAATCAAAATGCGGCCGATAAATCGGCCTTTTATCGGGAGTTGCTTGCGCAGCTTCCGATAAGATATTATCATGAACTGCCATAATATGCATTATTCTATTGTATTTTAATGACAAATGTAACACATTTGTGATGACAATTCTCAGATGTCAGATTTTTTACATTTTTATATACTTCATTCTAAGATAATCTGATGCAATGCTGCACAGCAGAACAGTCAGAGACAAATTCGAAACTCTGTCAGCAAAGGAATTGTATGGGCAATTACCTGCAGAGCAGTCAAAAAAGAAAGGAGAAAAGGATGAAAAAGAAAAATGTAACCAGGCTGATGTCATTATTCCTGGCATTCGTCACGGCATCATTCAGCGCCTTCGGATCTGTACCTTCGGTACTGGCGGCTGAAGAGAATCCCGTTGTGGCGGAGTCTTACGAGGATTCCGGGCAGTTTGATATTCCGGCCGACCTGCAGGACGATCCTGAACAGGAATCCTCTGATGAGGTGATCGGTTCCGGCAGCGGTCTGACCGACTTCACTTCCCCCACGGATGACCTGATCATTGATGAAGAAGGGCATTCGGTCACTCTGACCAATACCGGCGGCGATCATTTCGCTGTCTATAACGGTCTTGAATCCGAGGTAAACTCCTTCACCCTGGAAGCGGATGTATCCTTCAAGCAGGGGCAAAGTATCCACTCCGCTGCCCTTATTTTCGGCCTTTCCAGCAAAACCGCTCCCGGCGTTCACTGGAACGGTGCAAATGTTGATTCAGGGCGTCTCGGCAACAATGACGCGTTCCGTATGTTCGGTCCCGACGTAGGCGGCGAGATTGCCTGCGGCAACGGAGCGGACGTTGATTTTACACTTCCTGTCCATTTCAAAATGCAGGTCAACGAAAAAGGCGAGTTCACCTACAGCTATGGTAATAACGACAAGGATCTCAATTCCAAATCCGGCACTCTCGCCTCCTGGACCGGCGGTTACGTCGGCCTTCTGACCTGGAACTCCGAAGCTGTATTTACCAACATCTCTTTTGAAGGCGAATATATCGAAAAAGGCGGCGACAATACAGACCTTGAGGCTGACGACCGCTATAAGACGAATCTGACCGGTCTTGCCTCGACAAGCGGCGTATGGGAAGTCACGGATGACGGTCTTCACAGCAACGCAGTCGGGCTCGGGGACAGCTTCCTTTACTCCGAATCATTTGCCGGCGATTTCGTCTTTTCCACAGACGTCAAATTCCTTTCAGACGGCGGTGCCGCTTCTCTTCTGTTCCGCAGCGGCTCCTCCCGGAGCAATCGGAACAGCTACGCCGTGAACTTTGACATCGGCAACAAAGCCGGCAAGTTCTGGAGATGGGTCGACGGACGTGATATGGTCCTCGGCAATGAGAAACCGGCGCCCGCCTCAGCTGACGGTTCCTATAACCTGAAAGTCGTCGCCATAGGCAGCTGGGTCTCGTTCTATGTGAACGATACGCTCCTGGCCAGCTCCGGAGATTACACCCTCCAGACGGATGACAGAGGACAGGATACCTGTGCATTCGACGGTTATCTCGGTCTTCTGAACTTCAACGGCGATATGGTATTCCAGAATACATTCTTCACTCCGATTGAGGGAGCATTTGATCCGAGTCTTGAGGATATCACTGTTTCTTCTTCCGGCACTGTCGAGAAGAAGGCACAGTTCAGTCCGGGCGAACCCATTTTTATTCAGTATATTGAAAATGACGCCTCCACAGTGGACATCATCGCCTCCCCGAAAAACAGCGGCACCTCCGTTACGGTAATCGGTCCTGACGGTGAGACTTACGCAGACGGCGCAGGAATTCCGGTCAACGTGGGAGTTAATTACATCACAGTAGTCAGCACAGCCGTCGCAGATGACGGCACGACCGCTTCTCTGACCTATCGTGTCAACGTACATCGCAGACAGCCGTCCGCCATCTATTACAATGAACCTTATCGCGACCAGTATCATTACTCCGTCAAGGACGGCTGGGCCAACGATCCCAACGGTCTGGTTTACTATAAAGGAACCTACCACTTCTTCTATCAGTTCTATGATGCGAAGCAGTGGGGACCCATGCACTGGGCACATGTCACCAGCACGGATCTGATTCACTGGGAAGAGCAGCCCATCGCATTCTATCCGGACGCAAACGGAGCTATGTTCTCAGGCTGTATCGTAATCGATGATACCAATGCCTCCGGCCTGGTCGCGTCCCCGGCCGGCGCTCTTGTCGCCCTCATCACCTGCGACGGCGACGGACAGCGCCTCACGCTGGCTTACAGCGAGGATGAAGGCTGCACATGGACCAAGGTGGACAATATTGCCGCAGACTGGACACGCGATCCTCTCGGAACCGACGCGTTCCGCGATCCCAAAGTCTTCCGCTGGGAGAACAAATGGTTCATGGTACTCGCAGGCGGTCCGCTCCGCATTTACTCCTCCGATGATTTGCTCACATGGACATGCGAAGCAACTTACGCCGATCTCCACACAGAATGCCCGGATCTCTATCCGATCAAGGCTGACGACGGAACCGTCAAGTGGGTCCTCTCCAGAGGCGGACGTTACTACAAAGTCGGTGACTTTACCGAAGTCGGCGGCAAGTGGAGATTCGTTCCGGACAGCGATTATGCCGACAGAGACGGCGTCATGAATTTCGGCAAGGACTCTTATGCCGCTATGACTTTCTATGTACAGGATTTCGGCACAGCAGCAAATCCGGCCCTTCCGGACATCCTTGAGATCAACTGGATGAACACCTGGGATGACTACTGCAACGCCGTTGCCAATAAAGTCGGTCAGGACTTCAACGGAACCTTCAATCTTGTCCTGAAGGAAGGCCTGGTCAGTGAAGACGGAACCTATCTTCTGACACAGACACCTATCGATGGTTACGAAACTCTTCGCGGCGATGCGGTCATCGACCTGAAAGGTGCAGAGGTAACCCCGGATAATGATATCCTTGACAGCTTTGCGGGCGATTGCTATGAAATCGTCTCGACATTCTATCCCGGCAGCGATACGACAAAGGTAGGCTTCAAACTTCGTGTGAGTGAAGAAGAATCCACGGATGTCCTCTACGACCTGGACAGCGAGACACTTTCTATTGACCGCAGTAAGTCCGGTATCCAGATTTCCAAACGGTTCACGGATGTGGACAGCCAGCAGGTCAGTCCGAACGCCGACGGCAGCGTAACGCTCCATATCTATATGGACAAAGCCAGTGTTGAAGTATTCACGAAAGGTGATACCGCCGCGGGCGGCAATCAGATTTTCCCGTCAGCAGACAGCCTCGGAGCACAAGTTGTGGCCGAAGGAGGCGCCGCGACAGCCGACATCACCATCTACCCGATGAATACCATCTGGGACAAAACGACCAGTGACGTTCCTCTGGTCATCACATCCGGTACAGAAGATGAACTCTTCATGTATGCAGGCGACAAGAAAACGATACGAGTCACCCTGCTTCCCACCGATGTTGCTCAGGATGTGGAGTGGACCGTTGAAGATGACTCCGTAGTCTCCATGCAGATAAAAGGTGCAGCGGCTACTGTGACTGCTCTCAAGAAGGGAACCACTACGATCACAGCATCATCGACGGCAGTTCCCGAGCTGACAAAATCCTTCACGGTAAAGGTTCTCGAAAATAATTTTGAAACCAACCTTGAGGACTGGAGAGCTGTCAACGGCAGCTGGGTAGTGGACGATAAGACCCTCAGCTGCTCCAATGTCGGCTCCAACGATTTCTATATGTCAGCCAAGCCGATTGGCTTCGAAGAATTCACTTTGGAGACCAAAGTCGCTTACACCCGCGGACTCATCAATATCTTCTTTGCCGGCAACTCGGTTGACCCATTTGACAGACAGGCTTACGCCATCCAGCTCGGAGACAGCCCCAACGTCCGTCTGTTCCGGTTTGCAGGTGATACGATTGCCGAGGGCAGCATGGGCAAGACTATCAACGACGGACAATATCATGACGTTAAGATTACGAAGACTGTCGATAATATTTGCATAGAGATCGACGGCACAGAGTGCCTGAATCGCAAGATGGACAATGTGGAAACCTTCTTTAACACAAATCCGTATGCGGGCATCGGTCTCTGGGACGGTGCTGTTGACGTACAGACCTTCTATGTCAACGAACTGAAACCGGAACCGAAGAGCATCTCGAAAGCGACTGTCGCCGGAGTCAGCCTCTCTTACGGCTATTCCGGAAAAGCATACACTCCGGCGCTCACCGTTACTATTGACGGCGAAACACTGACTGAAGGAACCGATTATACAGTTCAGTACGAAAATAACAAGAATCCGGGAACTGCGAAGATCACCATCACAGGTATCGGAAATTATAAGGATTCAAAAGTAAAGACCTTTGAAATCGTTGAATGTGCGACCTCCATCAAATCCGGAAAGACCTATATTCTGATTCCGAAGAACAATTCCAAAACGGCGGTCTGCTCTTTCTCCGGCAAGATGGTCAACAATACCAAGGTCTATATTACAGACAGAAGCACTTCCGAAGCGATGCGTTTCAAAGCCGTCAAGAACTCAGACGGCACCTGGAAGTTCATTAACGCCAAGTGCGAGCTTGCTTTGGCAGTCCAGCAGAACAGTCCGCTTGTCGGAAAAGGACTTGTACTGTACGACCAGACAACGAGACAGGCACAGAACTGGAAACTTTCAAAGAAATCAGATAATTCCTTCGCAATTATCAATTCCGTAACCGGTTACTCGATTGCCATGTCAGACTCCTCCGCAGTGAAGGGAACGACACTGAGCATGGCCGAGACGGCGAGCAGCGGCCTGCAGAGATTCTACATCGCAGAAACCGATGCGGTGAAGGCTCCTTTCGACGGCACATATGCAATCAAGGCCTCTGCAAATAAGAAGTTCGCACTCAATATTGCCTCCTCTTCCAAGGAAGAAGGCGCAAACGTGAACCTCTACACTTACAGCAACACAAACGCCAAGAAGTTCAAGGTAATATACAGCGGAAGCGGTTATTATCGTCTGGTCAATGTCAATTCCGGACTGTGTGTCTCGGTGAAGGGCAACACGAAGAAGAGCGACACGAATGTCATCCAGAGTAAGTGGGCGGCTGAAAGCGGACAGAGATGGAAGATCACAAAGAATTCCGACGGAACAGTGACCTTCACGAACGCCCTCGGCACAGTACTCCATCTTGTCAGCAACCAGACTGTGAACAATAAGAATGTGCTGGCTAAGACAGCGGCTTCGACCAAGGCACAGAAATGGTACCTTGAGTGACGATCAGGCCATCGGCTGTGTCACAGAAATACTGCTTTGAGGGACGGTCTGACCTGCAAACAGAAGATTACCGGATTACTGTGATATAAGCCACTACATACTATTCTTATACTCCTCCACAAAAGCAGCCCCGAAGACGAACTCTTCGGGGCTGTCTTTTCGCAACATAGACAGTTGCTCAGGCTGATTATTTAATACCGGTAATCCTGAACATCGGCGTAGAAGCGTAATTCATCTTCTCCTCCGCCGTCCACACTTCCTGCCAGATGTCTTCACAGATATCCACATGCCCGTATCCGACTTCCGACATCTTATCCCTGTCCCAGTACGGTCTGTGCTTCTTCGACATAGGAAGCTTTCTTGCAATGTCCTCCATTACTTCGAAATTCGGCACTAAATTGAAATCTCTCAGAGCCTCCCTTGCCACCTCATCCCTGTCACGGTCATACTCACGTCTCGCCTCATCATCAAACAGATATCTGTACCAGTTGGCGTCAAATATCACGACCCTTCCGCCGGGTTTCAAAATACGCAGCCACTCCGCGTAACACACGCAGGGGTCAGGCAGGTTCCACGTCAGATTCCTGCTCACCACCACATCAAACGTCTCGTCCTCAAAATCCAACGAATCAGCATTCATCAGGTGAAACGATATCCTGTCGGAATACTTTTCGGCATTTCTTCTTGCCTCCTCGAGCATTCCGGCTGTGCAGTCCGCCGCGTCCGGAGAATACCCAGCCTGTGCGAGCAGGACAGCCAAAAAGCCGGGTCCGGTTCCTATATCCAGAATCCTGATTTCCTCCTTCGGCTTATCCGGAAATTCGCTCTCCATGGCGGAAATCCACCTTTCGCACATTCCCCAACCGAGTTCGTCCCGGTTGAGCTCCGAGTAGCTTTCGGCGCGAGCCGTCCAGTAGTTTATAATGTTTCTCATAATTTCTTCAGACATATATAACTCTCTATACTTTCTTATTGAAATTCCACTAATAATGCTCCTGTCAAAAACTCTGTTCCCTCGCGCTCCGAATCAGTTGACTTGTATATTCATCCTTCGGGTTTCTTATGACCTCCGCAGTCTTACCTTCTTCCACAATTCTCCCATCTTTCATGACCATGATCCGATCACACATCGCATAAACCAAAGCTATATCATGAGATACAATAATTGATGCAAATGGCCGCATCCCTCTCAGTCGATTAAATATCCTGACAATCTGTGCCTGAGCCGTCACATCAAGCGCACTGGTCATCTCATCACAAAGAATAATTTCCGCTCCGCTGTAAAGCGCCCTCACGATCGACATTCTTTGGCACTGTCCGCCGGACAGCTCTCTCGGCCGTTTTCCCAGAAGAATTTCATCAAGAAGGGTCTCTTTCAGTAATTCACGAAGTTCCCCGGTTGTATCCGGCTTCTTCCGGACCTCCTCTATCTGTACCTTCATGCGAAGCCGGGGATCGAATGATCCATACGCATCCTGAAAAATTATCTGCAGAAACCGTCCTGCATATCCGGGCTTTCTATTCTGATATTCTTCTCCCCGGTAAGTCAGAACTCCCTCATCGGGTCTCTCAAGCCCGGCAATCATCCTGAGCAAAGTACTCTTCCCCGAGCCGCTCTCGCCGACAATTCCGAGAATCTCCCGCTCATTCAAACAGAAGGAGACTTCTCTCACGGCATCCTTCTCCCGGTCTCTGTTCTTATATCTTTTTGTAAGATTTTTTCCTTCTATTAAAATCATAAAACCATTAATTTTTACCATCGACCGGGGGTTCTTTTTTCAAACTAAGAAAATCATAAATTTTACCACCGACCGGGTCTTCTTATTTCAAAACACTTCAGGCGTGTGATGTGCTGTAATCGGAATTGCTTCGCGAGCCCGATAATCTTCAAGAACGCCTCGGCGTTCTTGACGCGACATGCGCGGCGCGTAAGCGCCTTCCACTGCGCATGTCTGCGATCCGCCGGAGGCGTTTATTCTTCATCGCGAGATTGTACTCACGATGAAGACGAATGTCATCTTGCGCGCGTATCTCACGACTGAAGTCACGAGTATTGCGCGATGAAGAATAAAACTATCTGAATCAGCTGATCCGTAAGACATCTCCGATCAGCTTCTTCGTGTAATCATCCTTCGGATTTCTCATGACTTCCATGGTTTTTCCACTCTCCACGATTCGTCCGTCGCTCATGATCGCGATACTGTCTGCGATGATATTCGCAAGGCCCAGATTATGTGTCACCATCAAAACAGTAGTCCCCCGCTCCTTGTTCAGCCTGATAAATTCGTCTTTCACAACATTCGCGGTCATCACATCAAGCGCACTCGTCGGCTCATCGCACAATAAAATTGATGGCTCAAGCAGCATGGTTGCCGCAATTGCTGCTCTCTGATTCATACCTCCGCTCAGCTCATAAGGTCTGCTCCTGAGCAGACTTCCCGGACTGTCAAGTCCCATACGCGCGAATGCCTCCTCCACGTGACTCCTATCATACCCGATGCCGTGGCTTGCGAGCATTTCCCTGATTTGCGGTTCATACTTTCTGATCGGATTGAAGGATCCGACGGGATTCTGCGGAATATAACCTACCGTTCTCCCGAGAAGCTTTCGCCTGTCGCGGAATGAGAGATGAGAGATTTCATTTTCCCGAACGTATATCTTTCCTTCTCGAATATTAAGCCCTTCCCATCCGGTGATTGCTCTTATGAGAGTAGTCTTGCCGCTGCCGCTCTCCCCCACGATACATACAATCTGTCCTTCCTCCACCGTGAGGCTGACATCCCGAAGGACGCCGGTAAGATTATCCGAAGACGACTGTCTTTCACCTTTCAGAGACTTGCGTTTTTCTCCGTCTATGCCTTGTGAGATAAAAAATCTGTTTGAATACTCACCGTAATCAGCAGATAACTTATTTATACATAAAGCATTCTTATTCATCATACATTCCTGTACTCCATCACCACATCCC
The DNA here is from genome assembly GCA_947302185.1 of uncultured Lachnospiraceae bacterium. The sequence continues at coordinate 5,070 of CAMYVI010000013.1, read as the reverse complement.
CGAGATAATTAAAGAGCGTAATCGCAACTATCGTCGCAAGCGCCGGAAACAGGACAGTCCATGGAGCAATCTGAATATAGGCTCTGCCTTCGCTGATCATTGAACCCCACTCCGCTGTCGGAGGAATTACCCCGAGACCCAGAAAAGATAATCCGGAAATTCCGATCATAGTAGTGCCGATCTGAGTAAGTGCAGCGGTCAGTATCGGAGCAAGGATGTTGGGCAGAATATGCCTGAACATGATATAACCTCCGCTCTTTCCCGCAAGTACGGCTGTCAATATGTATGGCTCATTTCTTATTGAAATAGTGTGACTTCTGGCAAGTCTTGCAAATGCCACCCACATCGTTATTCCAAGCGCTGCCATCGCTCCCGCCATGCCGCCTCCCAGGATTCCCGCCACAGCGATCGCGACGACCATCTGCGGAAAAGACAGGAAAATGTCCGCAATTCTCATTAGAATGCGGTCAAAAATCCCCCCGTAAAATCCGCACGAAATCCCTATTGAAGTGCCGATTCCAAAGGAGACCGCTACCAGAAAAAATGTAGCCGCTATCGTCGTTCTTCCCCCGTAAAGCACACGAGAGAATACGCATCTGCCCAGATTATCGGTTCCGAACGGATACTCGCGGCAGGGTGCATGACGAATCAGGGCGGCATTTGTCCGATAGGGGTCGTTTGGAGCAATCTTCCCGGCAAGTACGACTGCCGCAAGGAGGAGAAAGATAAGTGCTCCCGCTATAAAGATTTGCCTTCTTAATCTCTGTTTTCTGCTATTCATAATTTCTCTGTCACTTCTCATGCTCTGGGATCCAGCACATGATAACTCACGTCCGTCAGCTGATTTATCACAATATAGATTGTTCCCATAATGATGACAAATCCCATGATTACCGGATAATCCCTGCTGTTTATGGAATCCATGACCAGCTTCCCGATTCCCGGCCACCTGAATATTGTCTCGATGACAACACTCCCGCCCATGAGCGTTCCGATCTGCAGACCGATAATGGTCAAAATATGTCCGAGAGAATTCCTGACTATATTGACGGCGACAAACCGTTCCTTTACTCCCCTCATTCTCATGCCGGTCACATAATCCTCATTCAACTGGTCAATGAACTCGGATCGCATCTGGCGGATAAATCTGCTGCACATAGGAATAGAAAGAGACAGAACGGGAAGAAACAGGCCTGTCAGGCTTCCGTCCGCGATGACAGGAAAAATACTCAGGCGCATACACAGAAAATACATGAGAATAACCGAAACCAGAAAATTCGGCATGGAATTGCCCGCAAATGAAAGTAACCTCACGATATGGTCCGATACTCTGCCTTTTTTGAACGCAGACCACAGAGCAAGAGGATAAGAGACGAGAAGAGATAAAAGCAGGCTCGCAGATGAGAGTATCAGAGTCTTCTGAAGTCCGACGGCAAGCTTTGGTGCGACAGGCATATCATCCTTAAAGGAGATACCGAAATCCCCCCTGACAACTCCGAAAAGCCATTCCCCGTATCGAACGAAGAATGGCCGTAAAAGACCGAGCCTTGCCCTTTCAGCTTCCAATACCTCCATGGTGATCGCCGTCCCCTGAGAGGTGAGTCTCTTCTCCGCGGGATCACCGGGTGCAATGTACATCAAGGCAAATACAAGAAGACTCAGTATAACCAAAATCAGAATCGTCTCAGTCAGTTTTCTGAATAGCTTTTTTATTACTGAATTTCTATTTCCGGGTTGTGTCATTCGATATCCGTCTCCGCATCGATCCCGTAGAAATCAAACGGAATATTTTCCGCGAATCCCGTCACTCCCTTCCTCAGGACCGTTGTGTTGTTGAAAAGACCCACATAGCCGAATGCATTGTCGTCTATCGGAATCTGCACGATCTCATTTGCGAGCTCTGCTCTCTTTTCCTCATCGACCTCAAACCTCAGCTGCTCGATCAGTTCCTGACAATGGTCATCGTCGAAGCCGCCGCAGTCATAGTAAGCGCCGTCTGCGAGTGTTGAATCAATAAAGTAAAGCGGGTCGCCTGCCTTATCCGCGATCATACAATAGAGAGCCAAATCAAAATCGCCGGTAGCAATGTAGGTCGCGTCCGGATCCTCATAAACAGTGAGCGTGGAATCGACCCCGATATCTTTGAGCTGTTCCTGAATCAAAAGCGCGAGTGTATCGAGTGATCTCGCTGCATAATATGCTATATCGATGACGAGCTTCTCGCCGTCTTTTTCATAGAACCCTTCATTTGAAAGAGTATAGCCGTCCGCTTCCAGCAGTTCTTTTGCTTTCTCTGTATCAACCGGCGGAACAGTGACCCGGCCGTAGTCGGTATTTGTCCCGAAAGGACCTACCGCCGGCGAGACTGTACCGGACAGATAACCGGCAATTTTATCCTTGTCGACGGTCAGATTGACAGCTTCTCTGACTGCGTCATCAAGTCTGTTTTCATTCAGGATATAGAACTGCAATCTTGCGCCCGGAATGGAAACGACATTGTACTTGTCCGGTTCCATGCTGTAAATCTCAAGCGCAGCTGATGAGACGCTGTTATAACAGTCGATTTCTCCGCTCTGCATTGCAAGCAGCTTGGGGTCATCTTCCTGCATATAGTAGAAGATTGCGCCGTCAAGCTTGACGTCACCGCCCCAATAGGCGTCATTTTTTCTGACAGTTACATCTCCTTCCGGAACAAATGTATCAATCACAAACGGTCCCGTACACACAGGTGCCTTATCAAAATCTTCCGTGCCGTCAAGATCGATCATGCCGAGCTCCGGGCTTGCCAGATCATTTTTCAGAGTCGGATAAATCTCCGGGGTCGTGATGGTGATTGTCTTGTCATCGACAGCTTCCATTTTAAATCCGGCGAGATATGCGAATCGCTCATTGACTTCCGCTACTCTCTCAAGATTTCTTATAACCATTTCGGCAGTGAGAGGAGTACCGTTGGAGAAGGCCGCGCCGTCCTGCAGAGTAATCGTCCATGTCTTTCCGTCTACATCTGCACTGCCTGCGAGGCAGGGAACTACTTCGGAGTTCTCATCCATCTTAAAGAGAGCTTCCGAGATTCCGTAGATGGAGGTGTACCAGCCGTAATATTCCTTGTGTACATCGAGGCTCGGATAGGCGAAGGAAGCCGCCGTCTTAAGAATCTTCCCATTCTTCAGGGATGAAGTATCTGCGGTCGTATCCGTGCTTGCGGTTGCATCATTGACATTCGTGTCTGCAGATTGCGGCTGAGCGCCACAGGCAGTGAGACCAAACATTAAAGAGGCGGCGAGAAGGACGCCTAACAGATTCTTTCTCATAATAAAAAACCCTCCGTCATTTAGAATATTTCATCGGAACCGCTATACTAACCCGATAATCATAATGAGGCAGATCAGATAATATTGATTATATCAGGCGGGGAAGGGGTTTTTAAGCCCCCGGGGGGGTTCTTCGGTTCCTTCAGCCCTTCAGGGACGGTTCATAACAGCTAAGAACCGTCCCTTTCGAGTCACAGCGCTTGAACTACTTCTCTTTTTGTGCGATACTATCATCTGTGTTACTTCCCTGTTACCCGGACAGTAACGCAATGGTTCTTAAGTTATACAATCTTTAGGAGGCCCTATCAAAATGGAAAAACTTTTCAAGCTTAAGGAACACGGAACCGATGTCAGAACCGAAATCATGGCCGGTATCACCATATTCATGACCATGGCTTACATTCTGGCAGTCAACCCCGGAATCCTGTCCGCATCCGGCATGGACAGCGGCGCTATCTTCACTGCGACAGCTCTCGCGTCAGCCATCGGCTGTACATGCATGGCATTTTTCGCAAATCTCCCATTCGCACTTTCTGCAGGCATGGGACTGAACGCCTACTTTGCCTACACGGTCGTAATCGGTATGGGGTATTCATGGGAAATGGCACTGACGGCAGTCTTCGCTGAAGGCTTACTGTTCATCGTCCTTTCACTGACCAACGTACGCGAAGCAATCTTTAACGCCATTCCTGTTCCGCTGAAGATTGCCGTATCAGTAGGTATCGGACTTTTCATCTGCTTTATCGGTCTTCAGAACGCTCACATCTGTGTTGACAGCACAACGCTGGTAACTATGTTCTCTTTCAGTGCTTCTATCAAAAACGGAACTTTCAGCACAGAAGGCATCACGGTTCTGCTGGCTCTGATCGGCATCCTGCTTACAGCATTCCTTGTAATCCGTCAGGTCAAGGGAAATCTTCTGATCGGTATCCTCGTGACCTGGGCTCTGGGTATTATATGCCAGCTGGCCGGCATCTATGTACCGAATCCGGAAGCCGGCTTCTACAGCCTGATTCCCTCCGGAATCATTTCCGCACCGGCTTCACTTGCACCGACTCTTTTCAAGCTTGACTTTTCCGTTGTGGGAACCGTCAACTTCTTTGTCGTCATGTTTTCCTTCCTGTTTGTCGATATTTTCGATACACTGGGAACCCTGATCGGCTGTGCTTCCAAAGCTGATATGCTGGATGAAGACGGACATCTTCCCGGCATCAAGGGCGCTCTTATGGCCGACGCTGTTGCCACCACGGTTGGTGCCACTTTGGGAACATCTACGATTACTACATTTGTAGAATCCACCTCGGGTATCGCTGAAGGCGGACGCACGGGCCTTACAGCCCTCACAACAGGCGTTTTGTTCGCGCTCTCCCTGCTGTTCTCACCGATATTCCTGGCGGTACCTTCATTTGCCACTGCACCGGCACTCATCATCGTAGGTTTCATGATGATGCAGCAAGTCGTCAAGCTCGACTGGTCCAACACACTGGATGCGATTCCGGCTTTCATAGCAATTATGTCAATGCCGTTCATGTATTCCATCTCAGAGGGAATTTCACTCGGAATCATTTCCTACGTTGTCCTTCATCTGCTTGCAGGCAAGACAAAAGACGTCTCTCCGCTCATGTATGTGCTGGCAGTTGTGTTTGTGCTGAAATATGTAATGCTGTGATGTGCTTTAGTTTCATCCGGAAAAAGATGCAAATGCATCAAGAACGCCTCGGCGTTCTTGCCGCGCCGCGCATGGTGCGAAGCACCTTCC
>CAMYVI010000012.1 GCA_947302185.1 uncultured Lachnospiraceae bacterium | reverse complement strand
CGTAGACAGAACCCGCAAGTGTTGCTCCGAGTGCCGGAAGCAGCAGCGCCGAAGCTGCGTCCACCTCGCAGATAATTGTGACGATCGGTATCAGCATGCCGAATGTACCCCATGAAGTTCCCATGGAAAAGCTCATGAGAGCAGCGATCACAAAAATCAGGACCGGCAGAAGCGCCAGCGGCAGATTCGATGCGCTCACAAATCCCGAGATAAAGATTCCCGTCCCGATGAGCTGCCGGCATACGCCGCCCAGACTCCAGGAGAGAATCAGAATGAGCATAGGCGGAACAATGCTTCCGATTCCGCTGACGATGCATCCTATGAACTCTTTCGGCGTCATCAGTTTACGTGGGATATACAGCACAAAGGCTGTGACAAGTCCGGCAAATGCGCCCAGCGAAAGTCCCGCCGTCGGATTATAGCCGATCGCCTCGGAAAAGCTGACGCCCTCAAAGAATCCGCCGACATAAGCCATGCCGCAAATCGCACATACGATCAGGACAACAATCGGCAGGACAAGGTCAATGACCTGTCCCCCGGACTCTGTCCGGTCGGCTTCAGACTGCTTTTCCGGTCCTTCCGCCATCATCTTCTCTTCTGCTTCTTTCATCGGTCCGAAATCTTTTCCGGATAAGCAGACAAAGAAGACCATAATAATCGTCAGAAGCGCATAGAAATTGTAAGGGATGATCTTAAGGAAAATGTTAAAACCGTCCGTCTCGCTCACCTCACTGGCTACTGCGACCGCCCAGCTCGAGACCGGCGCAATGATACATACCGGGGCCGCCGTTGCATCGATAATATAAGCCAGCTTCTCCCTGGAAATGCGGAATCTGTCCGTGATCGGCCTCATGACCGTACCGACTGTGAGGCAGTTGAAGCCATCATCAATAAATATCAGGATGCCAAGCAGGGATGTGAAGAACGCCGCAGAGCGCCTGCTCTTCAGTCTCTTTTCAGCCCACCGTCCGTAGGCTCTGCTGCCGCCCGACTTATCTACCAGCATGACCACAGCCCAGAGAAGAGCCAGAAAAATAATCATGTATGAGTTATCCGAAATCTTTGAGCTCATCATGTCAAATGCCATCGCCGACGCCGACACGATCGTTCCCCCCGAGGCAAATGCATAAATCAACATACCGGAAAAAACGCCGATGAAAAGAGAAGAGTAAACTTCTTTTGTGAGCAGTGCAAGTGCAATAGCTATAATCGGAGGCAGTATTGACAGCCACCCTGTTTCAATCATTGTAAATTCCATAATCCCCTCCCGATTTCTTTTCAGAATTTCTCATTTCGCCATTTAGGTTGCATAAAACTGATTATATAGTAAAACTCTGTTTATGCAATGTAAAACGGACCAATTTACCTGAAATGAAACTTTTTAAACATATTGAATCAATCGATTTGCTTCATGAAACCAAAGACCGATCAAAATTTGTCAAAGTCTGTTTTCTGACTTCTGTTCTGCGTTAGTGTAGTTGAAGTCTTTGATGTCATTATATCTCTCTACAGCCCCAACGATTATGCTATACTGTTATCATGCTCAGAAAAAACTGTTTCTCACGCAAACTGCAAATATATCATAGAATTGCTCCGCTCTACGCAAATGTCTGTCTCACGAAAAGGACAGGAAAGGACCGACCCGGGAATGACCTCACAGAATAAATCAACCGTCCGCGACATGACGACCGGCTCAATCACCGGTCACCTGATTGCTTTTTCCATACCGCTTCTCCTCGGCAATGTATTTCAGATGCTGTATAACACGGTCGACTCCATCGTCGTCGGAAACTTCGTCGGCAAGCAGGCTCTCGCCGCAATCAGCTCCACCACGATGATCGTCAATATCATGATTTTCTTTTTCAACGGCTTCGCAGTCGGCGGAGGTGTTGTGATCAGCCAATATTTCGGTGCGAAAAGGCTGGAAGATCTTCACAAGGCCGTCGAGACCGCGATCGCGGTGACGATTCTGTTCGGCATCTTCTTTACATTTGCGGGCTTTTTTCTCGTGCCTATCATGCTTCGCCTGATGCAGACCCCGGATGACGTATTCCCGCAGGCCAAAGTCTATCTTGAAATCTATTTTTCGGGAGCTCTCGGCCTCCTTATCTATAACATGGGCAGCGGCATTTTGCGAGCCGTCGGCGACACCAAAAGGCCTCTCTACTTTCTGATTTTCACGAGCATTTTAAATACCGTGCTCGACCTGGTATTTGTCATTGTATTCAAAGCGGGGATCGCGGGAGCGGCATTTGCAACAATCCTCTCACAATTCCTCTCCGCCTTTATGGTCCTGGTCCTTCTGACCAGAACCGACGACATCTACAAGCTGGTCTGGCAGGATCTGCGGATCGATCTTCCGATTTTAAAATTCATCCTTCAGATCGGTCTTCCGGCCGGAATCCAGTCTATGATCACGTCGGTGTCCAATGTATTTGTCCAGTCCTACATCAACGGATTCGGCTCCGGCTGTATGGCAGGATGGGGCGCTTATAACAAGCTCGACTCCTTTATATTCCTGCCGATCAATTCGCTGAGTCAGGCAGCGACGACATTTGTCAGCCAGAACGTTGGCGCTGAAAAATCGGATCGCGCAGACGAGGGCACGATTCGCGCTCTCCAGATTTCCGTCGGCGTCACGGCAGTCATCGCAACTATTCTCGTGGTGCTCGCTCCCGATGCTACCGCGCTGTTCACCAGAGATAAGGAGGTCATCTATTACGGCGTTCTTTTCCTTCGGATGAACACATATTTCCTGCTCTTTAACGCAGTGAACCACGTCCTGGCAGGCGCGCTCCGAGGGAGGGGCGAATCTCAGGCGCCGATGATCTGCATGCTCACCTGCTTTGTCGCGGTCCGGCAGATCTACCTGTTCATCGGAAGCCGTATTGCTTATAATCCGTATGTGGTCGGACTCGGCTATCCGGTGGGCTGGGTAACATGCTGCATAACGGAGCTGACCTATTTTATAATGCTGAAGCGCGGGGTTGTGCAAGGCTGGGGAAAAGGGCTGATACAGAAATGATGATGTCCTGTCAGAGGCAAGTTTCATTGTGCGCATTCATCTCATGATTAAAGCCACGAGAATTCTGCGTCAGAGATTAAAATGTTTCAACTTTTACTGTAAAAATGCCGCGTATACACATTACCATATTTGCGATTATGTATTTTTTTTGTATATAATCGCTTTTTTTATTTACATACACTGAATATTCACAATATAATTATTTAATTACACTAATCATAAGAAGTAATTCAGTTTTACTCTTGAAATAACGTAAATATCTCCCATTCAATGCACAGGAGTCTCATCAACCGGAAACATCGTAACCTTCCCGCCTCTATTTCCCCGACAAAAACGCTAATAAGCCTCTGACAGCTGCAAATGAGTCAGAAAACGATGCGGGAAGTATACATAAGAACAAGAGGTGTCTATGAAACACATGAATAAGGACTTCAGGACGCTTCTGCAATTTACCATCAAGTGGAAAAAATGGCAGAAAGTCCTCTTTCTCCTATCCTGTGTAGTTGTATTCGTCACAACTTATTCGCTCATTCTCCCGGCCATCACATTGGAAAAACAGGCCGCTGAAGATGAAGCGGGGCTGACCTTCGAGTCCGATGACAGTTTTCTCCCGGATGGCTATGACATATCAGCCCCGGACAATGTTCAAGATTCTGACTCTGACTCAGGCATAATTGACAGTCAGGCTGCCGAGGACTACTCTCCTCTTTTCAGTGAATACGATACACAGGACGGGAACACATTAAAAATATCCGTCTCCTACGGAGAAGATGCGGAAATCCCGGCGGGGGCTGAGCTTATAGTATCGGAAATCTGTCAGGAAACTGATGTTACTGATACGGAAGCTATTTTTGACACGGAGGCTGATGCTTCTGTCTCTCAAGCTGAAACTTTTGATGCGGAAGTCGGAGCTTCTGATGCTGAAGTTGAGGCTTCTGATACAGAAACCGAATACGATCGATATCTTTTCATGGCTGCAGAAGCACTGAAATGCGATGTAGCTGCTATTAAGTATGCCCGTTTTTTTGATATTTCGATTTTGGATCCCACCGGAGAGGAAATCCGGCCCTCAGAGGGAAGCGTTGTTGACGTATCCATAAATCTGGAAGATGAAGCCGTAGAGAATGAGGCTCTGCACATCGTACATTTCGGAGAGCAGGCAGATGTCATGGAAACTACTGCCGATTCTGAGGGTATCCGTTTTGAAACGGCCGGTTTTTCCGTATATGCAATCATTGAGACAACAATTGAGAAAACGGTGCTTGCAAGCGACGGAAATAATTACAGTATTTCCGTAACCTTTGATCCTGATACCGGCATTCCCGAGGAGGCAGAGCTGGATGTTTCCGAAATTTTCCCGGAGGAATCCACAACTCAAAACATGAGTTATGAGGAATATGTCGCATACACTGAGAATGCACTCGGTCTGGTGGAAGGCAGCGCGGAATATATCCGGCTGTTTGATATTAAAATTGTGGATAAATACGATCCGAGTATAAAGTATCAGCCGGTCACCGGAACAACTGTGGATGTCAGAATCGAGCTGGCGGACACAGGCAGCGACCACCTGAATGTTGTTCATTTTCCGGATGACAGTCAGGATTGCGACGTAGTCGCAAACAGTACAAATGTCGGCGAGGTTGGATCTGCTGTAGAGTTTGAGGCGGATTCCTTCTCAGTCTATGTCATCGTGAATCATGAGGGCGATGAAGATATCGTTACGCCGCGTGTCGAATTTCATTTTATTGATTCCGCCTACACGGAGAACACTGATTCGGAAACGGGTTCCGTTTCCTACACGGCAGACGCCTATGAATTCGTAAACAAACACGGCGAATATCAGACGACACAGATTTTACAGGACGGGGAAGGTCTTGAAAAAATCAACAACCCCGCAAATATCATTATAGACAATCAGGACGGGACGACCTCGGAAAAGTATTTTTACGGCTGGTATATCGTGGACGGATCCGGAACGGAATCCATCGTCTATCAGTGGACGGAAGAACCTTTTAATGTTCCGTTCGAGACGGCAATCAGCGTGGACTATGACGGCAGCGAGACTCCGGGTACCGTTACTTGGGTACTGAACGGGACAGAATTTATCTATGAGGCGGATGAACTTGGCTGCGCCCACGTTTATCTGGCGCCGCTTTATGAGGATTATTACTTCGTCAATTTCCACATGGACTCAGCCGGTTCCGAAAGCGGGCTGAAAAACAGCCTCTTGACACGAAAGCTCATCGTTTTCGGCAACGACAGTCAGGCAGATGTCCGAATCGGTAATGTGATGTGCCCGAGCCCCGATGCGAGACATCTGGTCTTCGTCGGATGGCAGGAAGAGGATGCCGGTACAAATTACTATGCGACAGTGGACGAGGACGGCAATGAAGTGAACAGCGCCGGAAGTTCGGACGGATATTACATTACTGTCGAAAAAAATCCGGGCGAGAGCAGTTATGCCTATGATCTATATCCGGTCTTTGCGGAAGCCCGTTGGATCTACTATAACACAGGCATGTCCGGAAACGGATCGAGTTATGTCGGCGCACAATATCGTCTGACTAATGATGAGGGCATGGGAAATTCCCTGACTTCTCTCCCCGTACCCACAAGACCCGGATATGTATTCAAGGGATGGTACACCGAACAGGACAGCGAATTTAACGGAACCGGCACGCAGCTTACGGACGGAAACGGCGAATTTACAGACGACATCAAGGGACAGACGATTTACAGCGGCTCCGATAAAGCCTATGAAGTCACTCCCGACGGTAATCTCTATTTCTACAGAGGGCTCTCACAGGACGGTCTTACCGTCTATGCGAAGTGGGAGCCGGAGACCGTCGATTACACTGTCGTCTACTGGCTTCAGAACGCAGATGACGATGGTTACTCCCTGATGCATTACGAAACGATGCAGGGTGTTGCGGGTACACAGACAGCAGCGACGGAAATATCGGAAAACAGCGCTGTTTACACAGATAATAACCTGCGGTTCTGCCATCTGTGCGAAGATCAGGATCCGGATTCGAGCGGTAATCAGACCGGAATTCAACAGAAGGTCATCGAAGGCGACGGCTCTACAATCGTCAATGTGTATTATGACCGTGATGTCTATACGCTGCGGTTTGATATAGGATTCGCACGAAGAACAGGCACAGGCGGATCCACTACGACCTATTCACAGATGACTTCGGAGGAAGCCGCAGAATATACCGGAACTGTTTACGGCAACATTAACGGAAACTTGGTGGCATTGACACCAGACGGAAACGGCGGCTATACGTATCCGGGAACGGTGACAACGCGGCATGATTACGACGGATATCGGTATCAGGAAACAAACGGAAATGAGATGCCTCAGTATGGCGTGGTAAACGGAAACGTAGTCGAGTTAAAATATAGCAGTACCACCGAGCATTACTTATCCAGATATAATACCGCAGGGTCAGCTGAGTACACCGGTACAATCTATGATGCTAGCCGTAGAAGTGTGACAAACCCTGTTTATCCCACAACTTATTACCGTAAAAACGGTAATCAATATCCTCAGCTGTACTGGTTAGACAGAACCATAAACATGTATACCTACAACGATAGCACCAACTACGGCAACAGTACCCGCTATCATCGAACAGCTGATTCCGAATCTGATACCTCCTACTCACTTGGTTTTATCGATGGTTCTATGCAATCAATATCGCACGATGCACAGGGTTGGTACTATAATACAGATGCGCCTGCTACACTTCCGTATACGGGAGTTCTCTACAAGGAAGAAACTGTACCCGGGACCTGGCAATACTCAGTTTCCAACACGACGTCTTCAAACTACGGTGCAAACGATAATTGGGAAACCTTCCTTACGCAGAAACGATATGATCTCGGAACAACGAACCCTTTCAGTCCCTCTGAATACACGGGGACTTATTCTACAACGGTAAGCGGAACCCCCTATATCGTATTCTATTACGACATCACTGCAAAATACGGTGAGAACATCATGGACCGCTATCCGGGTTCTCAACCTGTCAGAGTAAACGGCACCAACAGTTATTCATTTGTCGGCTGGCTTGGTCAGAGGGATTCCTACTACAATGCAAGACTCAATACAAGTATCAAGGGATACTTTGAGACGATGTCTGAGGACCTGATCCTGACCGGTGGAACGATACCGAATTATAATACTAAAGTTACCAATGTGAATCCGGACAATTATGTGGCAATTACTGTTGACGAAAACAACACAGTCACAGGCGAACACGGTATTACGCAGGAGTTCCGCTGCCGCTATACGACGCTGAGCGGTGCCAAAAAGTATCTGTATCGTATTTATCTGGCTGATCCGGATACACTCGAGTATCCTTCGGATCCCACGGATAAATTCGTAATCACTGCGGGTTCAGGAAGTAACCCGGACCTTCAGACCCCGCCGACGTATTCCGGATACACACTGGTTGATACAAAAGTTTTATCAGCGAACGGAACTGAGCAGACACCCGGCAGCAATTATAGTGCCTATGAAATCCCAGAACTGACCGAAGCCGGTGTTGGCACGGGTATGATCATGCAGTTCAAATTCATGCCTAACGAGCACACTATTTCATATGTATACGGTTCCGGATCAAATGAACCCAATACGTTTGTCGATCCGGACCACGAGTCATATACATACTATTACGGACAGTCTCTGGCAAATGCAGATATCTACACTCAGACAGCGATTGCAAACACTCCGGAAGGCCATACCTTTGCCGGCTGGTATGATAACGCTGACGGTCTTGGAAATCCGTTCAACTTCAACACGACAATGCCGGACAGCGACATCATCCTTTACGCTGTATATCAACCCCTGAGATACCGCGTAAAGGTCGATCCGAACGGCGCGGAAATCGACCATATCGACCACACGGGTACGGCCTATACCGGCACTTATCACGGAAATCCGTACAGTGTTGAACCCTTTAACCGCGAGGCGATTGACGGTGAGAGACCTGCCGATTCCGGTTATAATTCCAGCCAGTCGACGTATATCAACGCAGATTACGGTGAGCCCATCAGTGAGTATACGCTGTCAAGAAATTATGTGCCGATCAGCGATGCTGTCGCCGAGACATATGACGGTCAGATTTACTACTATATCAATACGCAGTACCAGACTACGGACGGTCCGGGTCTGCCGTCTGCTCTCCGTAACGCGCTCTATGTGACAGAAGAGGAGCTGGAGGAATACTATCGATTTTATCATGACTGGCTGCAGACGAATCTTACGCTGATGACGGATACCTATCCGGGAACGCAGCTGCTCAGTTTTGCCGCATGGAAGCAGCTGTATGTCTCCGACCAGAAATACAGGAAGTGCAACAACAAAGAAAGTTACATTTTCCTTGGCTGGTATAAAGACGACGAAAAAATGCCCTATAACTTTGAGGATCCTGTCGAGGAACCCTTCACGCTGACGGCAAAATGGCGTCTGGATGGCGGATACACAATTATGTATCACGCGGATTACGTCATGGGGGACGGAACGAAGATCAACGGATCTCTGCCGTCATGGATCGATCCGGAGGACGGAGCGGCTACCCTGAGCTATGCTGACGGTGCAGACACGAGCATCACCAGACAGCCGGATAATATTACGGCAGACGGCGTGCTTATTGAGGACGACTCTTACATTTTCCGTGGATGGAGACTTGTGGCGCTGAAAACCGACGGCAGCGGGAATACAGTATATGTTCCTCTCGAAGATGGTGTTTTCTATGATCCGGATGACGACTTTATCGTTCAGGCAGCCCTCGCAGACGCAGACAGCGTTATCCATATGCAGGCAGTCTACGAGAAAAAAACGGGCTCTTACCGCAGACCGGAGATTGCGAACCTGACGCTGGACGCGAATACCGGTTTCCTTTCTACGGACGGAGCCTCAGAGCTGACGGAAAATACTGACCTTACAGATACGTGGACGGGAACCGTCGGCACCGTGGCAGCGACAGTGACAACAGATGCCGGGGATACGGAAATCATCGAATTCGGAGATATTCAGTCCAATGAGGAAGTTCACCTCTATAAATATGCGACGGAAACCGGCGTAATCGCCTCGGACGGAAAAAATTATTTTGTCCATCCGGACGGCCATTTCCTGCTCGGCTTTGATGATGAATCCAATGAAGGCGACTATGTCGCCACCTATCCGTCAGATTCGGTTATCTCTGTACAGAGGACGGACCGGGAGACGATTTATGCCGTCTGGGAGCCGATGGTATATATTACCTTTAAGAACGACACTGATGTCGGAGATGTGATACTGTCTCTCAGTTCAACGGATGCGTCGGCGCTTCAGGTCGTCAATACTGTGGATGGTACTTATACCCGCACGCCACTGGAAGATCTGGGGAACATTACCGTTCCGGAAGGTGAAAGTATTACCCTCGCCATACCGCACGGGGCGGAGAAAGGTATCACAATCAGCGGGACGAACACGCTGGGAACAGGAAATGTCCTGACCTGGAGCAGTGAAGTAACGCTTGATGATACTTTGTATAAAAACACAGAGTACTCACATACCGCGGGCGGAAATGAACATTCCCATACACTTCCTTCAGGACAGACGGATAACGGGAAACCATTTTCCTTTGATGAAACTTTGATCACAGACCGGACCGGTCTGATCGTAACATTTGAATCCAAACCGAACGACTATACAATCGTTCTGGATGATAATTATGAAGGAGGCGGCACTCAGGAATACAATTACGAAGCAGAGGATGTACTGACGGGTGACGGCGATCCCAAGACTGCCCGCCTGCCGAACACGAGCACCCGCATCGGGTATGAGCTCATAGGATGGGCATTTGATCCGGACGCCACAGTACCGGATTACAGCACGGCAAACGACTGGACAATCGACAATCTGGAAGAATTCTTCCGGAATGCCGAGACAACGGAAAGCGGAACAAAGGTCGAGACACTTTATGCTGTGTGGAAGGCTTCCGCTGATTCACATATTGTAAAGGTATTTAAAGAAGTACCGATGCCCGGCAACCAAAGCCAGGACTTCACGTTCACCGTGAGTCTGACAGGTACGTTCAGACGCAACGGAGTAGATTATGATGTGTCTTCCGGCTCAAACAGCTCGAAAACATTTACCATAAAACACGGCGGATACCTGCTGATCACGGATTCCAACAGCACAGGAACGTCAGGCAGTCCTGCCTATGTGGAGGCCATTGTTCAGGTCTTTGACGAGAACGATGCTGAGGTCGTATCTCAGAAAAAAACTGTCAGATGGCAGCATTCTTCCAACGGAACTGGCTCTTATAACGGATCGGAAAAAGTCAATGTTACGGAATCGCCTGCTGACTATTACATGACGGAAATGACACGTGCTGCACAGACAGATGTACATCATCTGCAACTGGAAAATGACAGTAATACATCGGATATTCCCTATACTATCACCGGAAGAACCGTCTCTTTTGATACAGATGCCGGCGGTACTGTTATTTACACTAATACCCGTGAGACGAAAGACATCTCCGTCGGGAAGGAACTGTTCGACAATACAAGCGCAACGGCCCGGTTCGGTTTCACTGCATCCTATGAGCTGGACGGCGTGACAAAAGATCTCGGTACATTTTACGTCACCAGCGGTTCCGTCAACACAGAATCGCTAAAAGGAATTCCTGCCGGTGCGGTGCTGACGATTACGGAAGCTGCCGATAACAATTATGACACAACGGCAGAGATCGGAACCGAACCTGCGCAGGAGGGCAAGACAACTACCTTTACCGTGACGGACGATGTGACTGTTACATTTAAAAATACACTGAAATCCTATCCGGTCCGTTTTGTAAAAGCAGACCAGAACGGAACGGCAGGCGCGGTCGAGGCCTTTTTCACGCTCGCTTCCGAGACGGGACTCCTCGGCACGAATCTCTATACGAACGAGGAGAACAACGGCCTGATTTATAACAGCGACGACTTGTATGTGGGCAGCTATACACTGACTGAAACATGGACAGAGGATGGCTATCTCGGCCTTTCGGAACCGGTAACGGTCAATGTGACCGGAGACGGAGTATCCTGTACATCTGACAACGTTAAGGTGACGGGAGATGCCGAAAACGGTTATATCGTAACAGTTTATAATGTGGAGACGAAGGAGATCACCATCACAAAGACTCTCGTAGATCCGCTGATTACCCAGAGACAGTTTGACTTTACTTTTACCTATAACTACACGCCTGCCTGGCTGTCAGAGGAAGATACGGTGACCGGAACCGAACAGTTTACTTTCGTACCAACGACAATGACCCCGGCCCAAAAGACGATTCGGGTTCCTGTCGGGGCTGATGTAACAGTGACGGAGGATGTATCTGAACTGTCCGGCCTGTATGATACGACAGTGGTATCTGGAACAGGAAATTCTGTAGCGGCAGCCGGTTATACGTTATCCGATGTTTCCGATGACACAACTATTGCATTTACCAATACACGTAAGACGGCAGATATCACAGTGAAAAAATTGCTTACTGATACAAGCGATACGAATGTATTTCCGTTTACTGCCGCACTAAAGATCGGAGCAGATCCGGTCACTGTTTACCCGGTTTATCAGGATCCGCTTGACAGTAGCCGCAGTCTGATTACAGATGCCGAAGGAATCGTCAGCTTCTCTCTCGCTCACAACGGCACACAGGTCCTTTCGGTGCCTGTCGGAGCAAGGCTCATCATAAGTGAGGCAGCGGAAGGCTATGCGACCTCGATTACTTCTGCAAACGATGCAGAGGATGAGGACACAGCAGAAAAAAGCTTCACAATGACCGTGACATCAGAAGATATGATCACATTTACCAACTCTCCCGGCGGAGTACCGGTAGTCTTAAAGAAGGTGGGCGTGAACAATACGGATCAGACTCTCACGCAGGAAGCGCTGGGAGGTGCGGAGTTCACCCTGTATACGGCGACAGGAGAACATCTGGACCAAAAAGGCAATGTCGTCGTCGTGGACAACCTGCCGCTGACAGGTCTTACTTCCGCTGAAACGACAGGTGTTTACTGGTCCGGACTTTTGCCGGCGGGAGTCTACATTATTGAAGAGGACGATGTGCCTGCAGGCTATAACAAGCTTGACGTTTTGATAAGAATGGAGATAAGCAGCGATAATGTTGCCTTATCCTATATAGGTACAGCGGGAGATCCGGCCGGCATTTATAATGTACCGGTAAAAGAAGGAAACTGCTGGACTATAACGATAATCAACACAACCGGCGTCAGCCTCCCGAGTACCGGCGGCCCCGGAACCGGTCTGATTTATCTCCTCGGCATCATTCTCACCGGCTTTGCGGGAGCATTGTCAGCGATGAGAATGAGACATGCTGCGTGAACCTGTTTTGACGGGAAAACCGGCAAAGATTGCAGAAATCCATCAATAACTCAATAACAACAGCAGCCATAACAGTTGGGGCTGTCGCATTAAGGCGCGCCGTCACTATCTGTGGCAGACGTTATTTGCAAATGTCTGCCGGATAGAGACGCACCGTCGATTGCGGCAGCCCCATTTTCTCTGATCCGCTTAATGGTACGGAAAATTAATAATTACTTATGATTCTATCCATAATTTTTTCCTTTTTCATACATATCTTTTTCACAATCGACTGTTATAAATGCTATAATAATGCATAAGTATGTTTTCTTTTGATAAACAGTAAGAGGCACCTATGAAACACATGAATAAGGACTTCAGGACGCTTCTGCAATTTGCCATCAATTGGAAAAAATGGCAGAAAATCTTGTTTTGCTTGTCTTGTGTAGTTGTATTCGTCACCACATACGCTCTCATTCTCCCTGCCATCACATTGGAAAAACAGGCGGCAGAGAATGAGGCCGGTATAATCCTCGACACCGATGATAGTTTACTTCCGGATGGCTATGACACTTCAGCCCCGGACAATGTCCAAGGTTCAGATTCAGGCATAATTGACGATCAGGACGCGAACTCTTTTGATGATACAGATCCGAATGGCATTGATGATCTCTTTACAGATGGTGCGAACGATCCGGTCAATGGTGACGCGGATGAAACGGTCAATGACGGCATTGATGATCTGGCCTCAGGCGACATTGCTTCAGGAACTATCGACAACAGTACAGAGGAAAACTCACCTCTTTTCAATGAATATGACACACAGGACGGAAACACGCTCCGGGTATCCGTCTCCTACGGGAAAGATGCAGAAATTCCGGAAGGAGCCGAACTTATAACTTCGGAGATATGTCAGGACGCAGAAGCAACTGACACGGAAACTGAATATGATCGATACCTTTCGGAGGCTGCAGATGCACTGGGATGCGACGTGGCTTCTATTAAGTATGCCCGTTTCTTTGATATTTCAATTGTGGATTCCACCGGAGTGGAAATTCAGCCGGCAGAGGGAAGTGTCGTGGACGTGTCCGTCAGTCTGGAAGACGAAGCGGTCAAGAACGACGCTCTTAGCGTCGTGCATTTCGGAGAGCAGGCGGATGTCATGGAGACAACCGCCGATGCCGAGAGTATCCGTTTCGAGACGACCGGATTTTCCATATATGCATTCATTGAAACAGTACTTGAAAAGAACGTACTGACAAGCGACGGTTATAACTATGAGGTGCGGGCGGCCTACGATGCCGATTCCGGGATCCCCATGGATGCAGAACTGTCCGTAGAGGAAATCACAGACGGATTCTCTGTGTACGGAAAGAGCTACGAGGAGTACGTGTCCGGCACGGAGTCTGCACTCGGTATACCGGAAGGGACCGCGGGATACGTTCGTCTGTTTGATATCAGTATAGTAAACAAAGAAGATAACAGCATCAAGTACCAGCCCGCGGAAGGAACCGGTGTCGAAGTAACAATCGAACTGGCGGACAGCATCAGCGATTGTCTGAATGTGGTCCATTTCCCGGATGAAGCAGAGGAAGGAGAAGCGGTTCAGAGCAGCACCGAAGACGGAGAATCCGGACCCGTGGTCGAGTTCCTGGCCGATAGTTTCAGCGTATATTCGATTGTGGAGGCGCCGGAACCGGTACCTATATACCAGGGCGTCAATACTCTTGATGATATAGAGGAGGGCCAGGAGTACTATCTGTCAATCGCCAGAAGCGGTACTAATTATATGACGAGTACAACGGTGTTAAACGGCGCGACATCTGAGCTTTCAGGCGTTACAAACAGAGACTATGGCGAAAACTGGTTTTTCGAAATTCCCGAAGACGGAAAAGTAAATATCTATTTCCTTGATTCGGAAGGAACAAAAATGTATCTCAATGTAGATTCAGCCAGAAACATCAGCTTCTCCGAATCCCCGCAGGCGTTGTCCATAGAACCTACAACAAATGCAGCGGGTACATTTTACATTTATACCGTAATCGGCAATAAGAATTATGCGCTTAGCGTCAGAGGAAGCCGGAATTTCTTCTTTGAGCAAAGAAATAACGGAGTCAATGCCAATGAGCGGGTTGTTCTCACAAAGTATATGAATGACCCGTATGATTTGGACGGCAAGACCTTCGGTATCGCCTACAACGACAATTCCTCTACTGCGTCTGCTATGTCTGCAAATACCGGCAGCAATAATAACCGTCTTGCAGGCGTCGATATGCTCATACGCAATGACGTTCTCGACAACAACGGAATCCTTCTGGTCGCCGAGAACAGCGATATTCAGGAGTGGACGTTTGTTTCAGCCGGCGAAGACAAGTACTATATTAAGACAACGGTAGAAGGAGCGGAGAAATATCTGCGTATCAACAACGGCAATGTAACGCTGGTCGATGATTCGACTTCCGCTTCAAAAATCGAGGCCATACCCGGAACAGATTCCAACAGCGGCAAATGGCATTTTACTGTAGGCAATAATTCGCTGAATTATACAGGAGCCAGCTCAAACAACTTTAATGCGGTAAGTAACAACAACGCGACCTGGCTGAACCTCGTTGAAAGATCTACCCTGACGGATGATGACTTCGTTGAATACTCTGCCCGCAAGATCAGCGCCAGTGACGATATCCTCAGCGCGACCGAAAAAGATGATAACGGTGAGATTCTGACAGATGACGAAGGAAATCCCGTTTACAGATCGGAAAAGACCAAGGTCGTGATCTATACCCGCGTATGGAACGAAACGACCAAGAAATATGAATTTTACGCCGTTGATCATGACGGCTCGCTTGTTCGTGTCTATGACAGCGGCGACCAGATCATCTGGGTAGGAAATCAGGTCAATTCTGCTCTCTGGAAGTTCACGGAATACACTAATCCCGACGGTACTCCGTCCTACTACTATGAATTGGAGAACACTGCCTACGCCGGAACATATCTGGCTCCTCAGTCCGAAGGTATCATATCCGATCAGCCTATAGGTATCAATCTGAACGGACGCCGGGAAGGTTTTGACTACTCATCCATTGTTGCGTGGGATGATCCGGCATATGCATATTCCGGTCTGAAAGTAGAACAGGGTGAAGATGGTTCCCTGAGAGTCGTTACCTGCTCTCTCGATGAAGCAGACGATTTCAATTTTGCGGTGATAACGCCGCCTGTCGAGGAAGCAGATCCTCCTACGACCGTAGAGACAGTGGATAACGACGAGTTCGGCATCTCCATCAAGATGATTGATTTCAATAATAAGATCACAGGCGGCCGTGATTCCGTACAGACATCTTATTTAGGTTCACGTGCGTGGGATTCCGCTCACGCATACGAAGCGGAAACAGGACTGGTCTCTACCAATCTGACAGACGGGTATCCGACAATCACCGCACATACCGAAAAAGAAGGAAGCAGTCTTGCAGAACTCTTTAATAATATGACTCCCGCTAATCATCTGTTCATTCAAAGTGTCTATAATGAAAGCGGTTATTTCGAGTATGACAGTACCCAGAATTTCGCTCATTATAATTCAGAGGGAGATGAGGCCGGAAACTTTACTGTCTACAATCAGATCGGTGCAATCGGAACCAGTACAGGACCTACCAGGGCACATGGTCAGTTCATGCCTTATAACGATATCAACGAAGTAAACGGCTACGCTCATGATACCCAGGGCAATGTAATCAGAAATCTATATGATGTTAAAGGCCATGAGCTTCCGGATACAGACCCTCGCAAGGGAGAGCCGCTGTACTCGATTCCGCAGAATGATGCCGACTATTACTACGGCATGGAGCTTTCCGCCGTGTTTACTCAGACACCTGACGGCGTGGATAACTGGGGACACGATATTATCTTCGAGTTTACCGGCGACGATGACTTCTGGTTCTACGTCGACGGCGAACTGGTACTGGATCTGGGCGGTGTTCACAGCGCCATAGGCGGCTCTGTTAACTTCCGAACAGGCGAAGTGAACTGCAACGGCACTACGACATCACTTTATGAAGTCTTCAAAAGTAATTACCGGGCACGCGGATTGGATGAAAATGAGGTCGACGAGCTCTTTGTGACCAAAGTCGTGAACGGGGAAACTGTCCATGTTTTCAGTGATTACACAACTCATGAGATGAAGATGTTCTATATGGAGCGGGGTGCGGGCGCATCGAACCTGAAAATGCGTTTTAATCTGGCTTCCGTAAAGCCCGGCACGGTAGAATTGTCCAAAAAACTGAAAGGTATTGATAACACATCGAACAAACTGATCCAATACCCTTATCAGATCTGGTATCAGACAGCTGAATACGCGCAGAATGAGGATGGTACATATGTACTTGACGAGAATAATCAGCGAATAATAACCAGTTATAACGAACCTGTTCTTCTGTCACAGCCGGCTTCTAACGCAAATCTGACCGGACAGGTATATGCAGTATATAAGGGAACAAAAAAGCTGATTCCTTATAAAAATTCAATGAAGATAGGAGGAGTAACATATAACAATGTATTCCTGCTTAAAGCAGGCGAAACGGCAGTAATCAACTTCCCCGAAAATACTTATCGGTATAAGCTTGTTGAATGCGGCGTTGATACTGCGGTATATGAACACGTCTTCATAAACGGCGATCAGAATGAAATTTTCGGAAAGCCTTACAATAATACTGACGGATGGGACCCTGCCGGCGGACCGGAAACGCTGCCTTCAAGCACAACAACATATGATGGGACGACACGGTCGGATTTCGGCATCACGTATTATACAACAGAGGGGCGTCCGAGCGTAGAGTACACAAACGAGGTTCCTCCGGAAGTCATGTGTACAGTATCTATCGAGAAGGTGCTTTATAATACGAACGGAGTACAGCTTACAGATGAGGAGGCCGCACAGATCAAAGATACCTTTACTTACAGACTGTATCTCGGTAATGAGTTCGCGGAACAGGAAAATCTTCTCCCGGCAGATATGTACACTTATTATGTCAAAGGACCGGATCAGACCTATTGTAAGTGGGATAAGGCAGCTAAAAAATTCGTATCTCTGGGTGTTGATTCATTTGAAGACTTTAAAGCCCTCAGTGAAGCCGATCAGCGAGCCGGGACATTTACCACGTCAATGTACGGGGCAATCTCAAAAATTCCCGCAGGCTATACCGTCGAGGTACGGGATCTGATCGTCGGTACCAAATATAAGGTAGATGAGCCCGACCGGGAAATTCCGAAAGGATACACACGCAGAGACAGCGACGGCTATGTCCGAACGGATCTGCCCGAAGGGCCGGTAGTCTATTATACTGATGACGAAGTATACGGGAGGCATCCGCAGGAGGGCAACACTGTCACAGCTGAACCTATCAGTGACACCATAGCTGACAAGACCGAATCGCCCAAGATCGAGATCCGGAACCAGGAAGGCTGGGGCCTCACGGCAGAAAAAGAATGGACAGACAAGGATTTCATCATCCATGATCCGATTTATATGGCAGTTTATCTGGATGACGGGAACGGCAACCCCGGGGATCTCATAGACGGAACGGTCCGCAGGCTGAATACCGGTGAAAAGGAAATCTATTGGTTTTTCCCGGATCTGAAGATAGACGGCGAGCCACAGACCTTTGACAAATTCATTGTACGCGAGGTAGCCCTGACAGACCCGGTCGTGAACGAAAGCACAGGCGTCGTGACATCCTATACCGACATCACACCCATAGACGAGGGCGGCAGTATAGGTATCGGCGGCAAGACATTCAGCGGAACTGAACGAACGGAGAATTATACTGTTAACTATACGCCCGGCGAATCAACCGGGCAAAACGCGAACATCCGCACCGACACCGTGAAAAATTCACGGCCGGGTATTCAGATTTATAAAACAGATTGGAACGGGGATAATTATCTGTCCGGCGCGGAATTCACGCTTAAGGATACCAATGGGAACGACGTGGGATACGCTTCCTATACTTCCGACAGAAAAGGTTTGGTCACTACAGCCTATCTGAACGAGGGAATTTTCTACCTGAATGAGATCAAAACTCCGTCAGGGTATGCGGTATTGGACGAACCGATCACTATCAAAGTGACGACTACACCTCCTGTCAGTTATGATCTGACGGTGACAGCGGGAAGTACTACTTACTATATTGCTCTGAGCGGGCCTACTGACTTCTATACGACCACTCAGGCGACCGGATCCGACATGTCACGCATCACTGTCAAAAACCGAACCGTGCAGGAACTGAAAGTCCTAAAGGAAGGCGTAGACGGCGACACAAGAGTCCGGCTGAGCGGTGTTCATTTCGCACTGTATGATCAAGTCAAAGACAGCGACGGAAATGTACGTCCGGATTATAATCCGAAAAGCGGTTATGAAGATCTTGTGTCGAATGAAGATGGCATTCTCGAGGGATTAGGGATGAGTGTCGGAACCGGCACATATTACCTGAGGGAAAAGGCCGCTCTGAACGGCTATAAGAAGCTGGCAGAAGATCTGTGCTTTACGATTGGCAGGGACGGAACCGTAAAAATCAATAATGCCGGATATTCGAACTGGCTGACCAGGGACACTTCCGTCCCGGGAACCGTTTCATATCAGATCACCATTGAAAATACACCCCTCGGCATTACCGTCCGGAAGACAGATGAAGACGGAAATCCATTGTCCGGATCCAAGTTCGAGCTATATAAAAGGGACGACACCGGCAGCTTTGTGCCGGTCCCGGATTACGGGCTCGGGGAAGGTGGTTTGATCGATTTGTCAGACAAAACGGAACTGACCTTCGTCGGAATGGCTAACGGCATTTACAAGCTCACGGAGACCGATCCTCCTCCGTGCTACCTTATACTCACGAAGAACATCTATTTCAGGGTCTCTGACGGAGCAGCGACGCTCACCGACAGAGACGGCGAACCTGAAACATATTCCGAAGTAGTTCTCAAAGACAATAACTCGACTATCATGGTGAAAAATGCTCCGGGTAATCCGCTTCCGCATACAGGCGGTCCCGGCACGGCACACATCTATCTTATCGGCTGTATCCTGACGATCCTTGCGGGTGCAGGTATTGTGATGATGAGGCGGAGACAAGCGGTGTGAGCGGCATAGAAGAGCTGTGTAAAACGAAATTTGACGCGAGGGCGTTATAAGAAAGAGCTAAAAGAGAAAGCGTTATAAGAGAAAATCCGGCCCGTCCGTGAACCGTATCGGTTCACGGACGGGCCGGATTTATTCTTCATCGCACAATTCTCGTGACGTAAGTCTATGATACGCGCGCAAGGTTCCACTCGTCTTCATCGTGAGTACAATCTCGCGACCTGAAATCATGAGATCGGCACCAAAACAATTCAATGCACTTCTTATCACACATATCCCAGCAA
>CAMYVI010000011.1 GCA_947302185.1 uncultured Lachnospiraceae bacterium | reverse complement strand
ATATCAAAGTACAGCTCAGTCTCATCACACCATATAAAGGAGATGACCCATGAACGTTTACGCATGCAGCGATATCCACGGACAGTATAGCCGTTTCAAAAAAATGCTTGATTCCATTCATTTCTCCGACGATGATTTTCTGTATATTCTCGGAGATATAATAGACCGCGGTCCCGAAAGTATCCCCATGCTGCAGGATATCATGAAACGGGATAATGTTATGTGCATAATGGGAAACCACGAACTGATGATGTATACCAACTACAGAATTCCAGACAAAGATAACTCCTGGCTCTACAGCGCCAATGGCGGAACCGTCACCCGGGCACAATTTGAAAAGCTCTCCGCAAAAGAGCAGACTGACATACTTGATTTCATAGGGAATATGGCGCTGCAGATAGACCTGACCCTCGAAGAAGATCATTTTCTGCTCAGCCACTCTGACTTTATAGCAGACAAGAACAGTGTATTATTTAAAGACGTCCCATACAGTATCGCAATGGATGTCGTCTGGAACTCTCCCTGGCGCACATGGGAACATGTTTCCAAGAAGAAATACAGAACAGATAAAAGAACCCATATTATCGGTCATGTCCCGGTCCAATATATCGATGAAAACCCGGTCCCGTCGAACGCCTATATCGACAGAGATAACGGCATCATAAACATTGACCTCGGCTGCGCGGGTATCGGAAGGCGCAGGACCGCTTTCGGACTGGGGCTATGCTGTATGAATCTGACTGAATACACCCTCGGCAAGGGGGAAGATGCTTTCACATATTACTGAAGCTTTCCTTGTCAGTGACAGGATTTACTTTCCGCATTCATCCCTGAATTAGGATCAAATTAAGATCAGCGGGCACTCTGCATCAGCGGTCAGAGTGCTCCCTATTGATCCACCTCTGCCACGAACTTAAGTGTACAGTCCTTCGGGGCCCTTCTGTGATCGCAGTGGTATGCATAAACCTCGTATTTCTCAGCCAGTTTCATCAGATCCTTATAATATGTGTGTCCGGACCTCTCAATAAATGTCGTCTCGTGCAGGACCAGAAAATCCGATATCTGCATACCGGGATTGTAATCCAGCACCCACTTAAGGAATCGCTCCGTCGCCGTGACATCTCCGAGATCGCCCGAGTAATAGACAAAACGCCTGCCTATCCGGAAAGTATAGGCATAGGAGACGATTTTATTCGAATGAAGTCCCGTTGTTTCATAATATCCGACACCGGGCGCATTTTTCACGTCGACAAACTCCACATATTTGGTATAGTCCGACATAAAGTATGTGAAGTAATCTATCAGATATTTCTTGAAATTATCATCCGGGACTATGATCTTGCATCTGACATTTTTCTGATATCGGAGATATAACAGCAGCGGATGAATCGACCCCGCATGGTCTCCGTGCAGATGCGTTATCATCAGGTATTCAACTTCATCTATCAGTCTGCTTCTTACAATTCTTTCGTAGTTAGCGTATCCGCAATCTACAAGCACGTTACCGAAGGACATCCTGACGAGCATAGAGGAATTTCCGAGGTCAAACGATCTCATATTTCCGGTACCTGCAAATTTTATTCTTCCGTTCAGCATGTGCTTTCTCTCCGTCCCGCATATTTTTGCCTTCTTACATATATACAATACCACAAAAACTGCCTTTGATGAACTATATTCGAATGTTGATTACATAATAACTGCATTCTGCTGTCTGTTTCAGAGTAACCTGTCCGAAAGCTTTCAGTGACTGCGGCGCGCGAACCTCATACTCCGGCTGCATAATGAACCTGTCACATATACACCGGTCATATGTTTTGATGAGCAAACAGATTTTCGATGTTTAAGAACCGGCACCAAACATGTATAATATAGTGGTGTAAGGAAAAGAGGTGTTCTATGCTGAACGAATTACTTGCGAACCGTGTCATCTTATCAGGTATTATCGGATGGGCTTCGGCTCAGATTTTAAAAACAATTATATATGCACTTGTCAACCACAAGATCGATCTCACGAGACTGGTCGGGGACGGCGGTATGCCGAGCGCTCATTCCGCTACGGTAGTCAGCGTCACCGTGGCAATTGCATTCGAGTGCGGCCTTTCCTCACCGCTCTTTGCTCTGGCAGTATTTTTCTCCTTCATCACTATGCACGATGCCTCGGGGGTACGTCTCGAGACCGGAAAGCAGGCCAAAGCGATCAACGACATTTTTCTCCTTCTCTCTGATTTGATGGAAGACGTCATGACTCCGGAACAGAAGCTCAAAGAATTCGTCGGTCACACAAAGCTCCAGGTCATCGCAGGCGGACTTTTAGGACTTGCCATTACTTTAATATCTTACACATTCTTCTGACATCGGAGCCGCTTTTATGGAAACAGAACTTCGTCATCAACAATACATAGTATTCTACAGCGGTCTCGCCGTTCTTGCTTTCGGCATCTGGTCCGCTATCAAACTGTTTATAAGCCTCAGCATACGCCCCGTTCAATGGGTGGATTATCTGCAGATAACCGATTTGGAAGATGAGTACAGAGGAATCTTCAACGCTTTGACCACCATCTTCGTCTACATCGTACTGTTCATCGATTCCATATTCAGGCTATACATCTGCCGATCGGCAATTAAGGAATCTCTCGGACGCAAAAAGCGTGTTACTTATCTTATTATCGCTTTGCTGCTGTTCGTGGTCAATATACTCCTCAGTCTTGACACTTTGCAGGAGATGCTTCACGGAATTTATTCTTCCAGAGGTTTTTTTGCCTCGGAAGATACGCTCACGACTGTCTTTATAGAGATTACATCTCACCTGTCGCTGCTTATGCTGGTAATATCGGGAATAAGAATAAGAATTCTTCGAAGAAAGATTGTCCGGCAGAAACCCGCAGATACTGAGAAAACCACTGCGGCGTAAATGAAATCCCGAACGTCCGATTATTTCGGATCATATAACAGATATAATTATCGGAGACATTCTCCTAAGAATGAACGGAGTGCACCAATATGGAAACCAATTTGGAAGCAAAAATGCGTCATCAACAATATATTCTGTTCTACAGCGGCCTCGCTGTTCTTGCTTTCGGCATCTGGTCCACCCTGAAGATCGTCATAAGCCTCTCTGTCCATCCGATCGATTGGTCTGTTTTGGTAGATTTTTCCGATATTGCCGATATTGCCGACGATAATCTGAAAATCCTTAACCTCATATCCAATGTCATGTTTGTCGCTGTATCGTCCTTGAGTGTCTTTTTCCGCCTGTACCTCTGCCGTTCCGCCATGCGGGATGCAGTAGGCAGAAAAAAGAGCATAATATACCTGATTTGGGCGACACTGCTGTTTCATTTCGATGTTACTACGACCATCGGCCTCCTCGGAAGAATTATTACCGGAACCAATGAAGCGCTCATACTGACAGCCTCTGAACAGACTTTGACATCGACTTTCATTGAGCTGACCTCCCATATGGCATTACTGTTGCTGGTCGTATCCGCAGTCAGACTCAGGTGGTTACGGAAAAAAATTCAAAAACAGACGCCCTCACCAAATACAGAATCATCCGGAGAATAATTATGCAGGAAGATTTTCATTACTACGCAACATATTGTGCCGCATATCTTGCAGGTCACAGTCATGAAGAAAGCCTCACAATCGCATATTTCGCCCAATATGTGGACTGCTGCTCCCTTTCACAGATAACGAAGGTCAACGGTCCCCCTGCCGCTGCAACAACACAGACTCAGATAGAGCTCGCAGACGCAAGGACCGACATTTTGGGGTTGCAGTCTATTACCCGCATCTGGTCGTCTTTCCATTTTCTGCCGGCTAAACTGTACGAGAATTACCCGAAATTCCGCTTTAACAGATGGCTGCGCAAGTACCGTCTCATTTGCGATACGAACAGTGAGCTTCTTGTTGATACGGTCAGGCTTGCAAATGGGCAAAGTCTCCCCGCACGCGGTCTCGCCATGCATGTCCTCGCGGATACGTGGGCGCACAGATACTTTGCGGGAACACCTTCATTTGCTATAAATAATGCCATCGATTTTTATGAAATCACCACGGAAGACGGGAAAGAAACAGAGTCCAGAGTCCTTTTCAACCATAATCCGGTTGCCGGCGACAATCCCGAACTGCACGTATATGCCAACAGCATCTATGTGAGCAACGAACACAGCATTATGAACCTCGGTCACGGGCGCGCCGGTCATCTACCGGACTACAGTTACGCCCGCTACAAGTTCCTGCCGGCCTGGGGCGAATACAGCTACATATTTAAAGACAACCCGTCCGATTATCTCCATGCTTTCTGTCAGATGATCTACGCCCTGAAATATCTGCGCGGAGAACACAGTGACTTCTGTACCGACGTTTATGACTGGGATGCGGTCGCCGGGTACAAGGATGAGATAATGGCGTTTCTTGAAAAAAAGCAGCTGAATGCGAGCGCTGACTGGAAAGCATTCGGAGAAAAACTCTCCGGACAGGAAATCGAAATTTTCAATGTTACCAAATATGAGGACGAGTATACCGAAGCCTCCAAGGAGGACAAAGACAATACCCTCCTCGGCAAGTTCTATGTCGCTGCCCTTGCCCAGAAGAGCCTGGTCACGAATAAGATCTACAAATCAGGCAATCTTCTCGCAGGCTACTCACTTGATTACGAAAAATTCGGTTTCATCGGAATTAAAGATTTCCACATACTGGCGAAGTTCAGGCATAAGAAGGAACAGGAGGATGATGCAGTATGAGCAGATTGCAGAAAGCTGTCTACGCTTTTACCGGATTCGTAATGATTATATTCGGTCTCCTTATGTATTTAACGGAAGGAACCGGTTATCTGATTATCCTGTTGGTCCTCGAATTCGCTCTTATGATTTTCGGACTTCAGCAGCTGATATACTATTTCACCATGGCCAGATATATGGTCGGGGGGATTTATATTTTCTACAAAGGCGTCCTTCTCCTTGACGCAGGACTCTTCGCCCTCAACATGGACGACGTCCCGCGGCAGTATGCGATGATCTACCTGATCATAACGATGGGTTTTTCCGGACTGCTTGCGGTCGTTCATTCGATAGAAAGTAAACGTCTGCAGTCCGGAAGATGGATCCATCAGTTCTTTTACGGCTCAGTTGAAATCATATCCGCGATCGTCTGTCTTTCTTTCCTGAACTCACAGGAAATACTTACTACCGTGTACGCAATTTCCATGTTTCATGCGGGCGGGAACAGAATTTTGTCTGCCTTCAGGAAATCGTCAATCGTATATATTGAGTAAATGCACTTTGCGCGCGTATCTCATGACTTAAGACACGAGTATTGCGCGATGAAGAATAAAAAGGATGATAAAATGTATATAATAGTTGGACTCGGCAATCCGGGCAGCCGTTATGAAGGCACCCGCCACAATATGGGCTTCGATGTCATTGACCGGCTCATAGTAAACAACAAAATACCGCAGGCAGGCAGAAAATTTCATGCCGTCTACGGGACCGGCATGATCGCTGGGGAAAAAGTCGTCCTCGCAAAGCCGATCACATTCATGAACCTGAGCGGCACCAGTGTGCGTGAGCTGACAGATTTCTATAAAATCGATCCTGCCCGGGAGCTCATCGTAATCAGTGATGATATCGATCTTGATCCCGGCCGTATCCGGATCCGCAAGAAGGGCTCCGCAGGCGGGCAAAACGGTCTCAAGCACATTATTCAATGTCTCGGAACGCAGGAGTTCATTCGCGTGCGTGTCGGTACCGGGGCCAAACCCCAGAACTGGGAATTGGCCGACTGGGTGCTCTCCCGCTTCCCGAAGGAAGAGCGGGCGCAGGTCGACGATGCTATTGTACGCGCGGCCGAAGCCATCGAGACAATTGTGAAGGACGGGATAGATACGGCGATGAACCGCTATAATGTCAGGTGAAGTAACAGAGACAGGACTATGAAGAAAAACGAAGAAAACCATATTGATAAAACGGACCGGGAATCTTTCCCGGATGAAATCGATGCCGTAGAGGAACTGCCTGCAGAAATTGAAGTAGAAAATGACGACTTCGCTCCCGCCCCGGATCCCCGAGAAGGAGGCAGTCTGACAGGACTCTTCCGAAAGGGCGGAAAAGGACAGGAAAATAAGGAAATTATCCGCATTGACGAACCGGAGACCCGTCCCCGCACCGAAATCATTGCACAGGGTCTCACAGAAAATGAGGTCGCGTGGCGCACACAGGAAGGTCTGACCAACACGATGCCCCGCAAGGGACAGAAGACCGTCGGACAGATCATCGCCTCGCACACATTTACATACTTCAATCTTCTGAACGCACTCCTCGGTATTCTTGTTCTGACCACTGGCCAGATCAAAAATGTGCTCTTTCTCGGCACCGCCATATCAAATACCCTGATCGGTATCATCCAGGAGCTGAAGGTCAAGAGCCTGATCGACAAGCTGAGCGTCATCACTACGACGAAGGTCTTCTGCCTCCGTAACGGGACAAAAAGCGAGATTTCCGTAAATGACATTGTCCGTGATGATATCCTGTATCTCTCTCCGGGCGATCAGGTCGTCACCGACGGAAACGTCTATAATTGTCAGGGACTCGAAGTTAACGAATCCATGCTGACCGGCGAGTCCAAACCGGTCAAAAAATCGGACGGCGATCAGATTCTTTCCGGCAGCTTTATTTCAGCCGGCACGGCGATCATGCAGGTGGAGAAAGTCGGACAGGACTGCTATGCGGCACAGCTCGTAAGCAAAGCTGCTCACAAGAAACGTGCCCGTTCCGAGATGCAGCGCTCAATCGGAAAAATCATTAAAGTTGTCTCTGTAGCCCTTGTTCCGATCGGTCTTCTGCTCTATCGCAGCCAGCTTATTGCAAACGGCGGTGATTCTACTTCTGCCATCATCCGCACCGTTTCAGGCGTCATCGGAATGATTCCGGAGGGATTGGTCCTTCTGACTTCAGTCTCCTTCATCATCGGCGTCGGCAGGCTTGCGAGGAAACAGGCGCTTGTGCAGGAAATGGCGGCGATCGAGTCGTTGGCGAGAGCAGATATCATTTGCACGGATAAGACCGGCACTATCACGACCGGTGAACTGAAGGTCGAAGAAGTCATCGAATTCGGGGACATCGACCGGGAGACGGTGAAAGAAATCATCGCCCACCTTAACGGCGCCTTTGAAGATGCGAACGCCACGCAGCTCGCTGTGGACAAGTTTTTCGGAAAAAAGACCGACTGGGAGATCCGCGAGACCATACCGTTCTCATCGGCGCGCAAGTACAAAGCCTGCGGCTTCACGGAAGTCGGCGATTTCGTCATCGGTGCTCCGGAGTTCCTGATCCCGGACAACAAAAGAGCCCTGCGCCTTATCAATAAGTACTCCGAACAGGGTTACCGCGTGCTTCTACTCGGCCAGTCAGCCGGCATAAACGCCGGGACGGACGATAAAGGCCGGATCGAGCCTTTGGCGGCAGTAGTGATTTCCGATATTATTAAGGAAGACGCGAAGGAAGTATTTGAATATTTCGCAAAAGCAGGCGTAGATGTAAAGGTCCTCTCGGGCGATAATCCGATCACGGTTTCGACAGTCGCTCAGAAAGCAGGTGTTGCGGGCGGCGATCGGTTTGTCGACGCTTCCTCGCTTCCGCAGGACCCGATTGCACTCGCGCAGGAGATTTCCAAATACAGCGTGTTCGGACGAGTGAAGCCCGAGCAGAAACAGGCATTTGTAAAAGCCTGGCAGGCCAACGGCAAGACAGTGGCAATGGTCGGTGACGGCGTGAATGATGTTCTCGCCATTAAGGACTCTGACTGCGGAATTGCCATGGCTGCCGGCTCCGAGGCTGCTAAGCAGGCTGCGCATATCGTTCTTCTCGACTCCGACTTCTCCTCCATGAAGGATATCGTCGGGGAAGGCAGAACAATTATTGCAAATATCGAGCGCGTCAGCTCTCTGTACCTGACCAAGACGATTTATTCCTGCATTCTCAGCGTGCTGTTCATCTTCCTGAAGGCACCCTATCCGTTTACGACGCTGCAGATGGGTCTCATCAATCTGTGCGCGATCGGATTGCCGAGTTTCCTTCTCACTCTGGAAAAGCAGGAGAATGTCACGTCGGAGGGATTTATGCGCCACGTTCTGAAGGTGGCTCTGCCGTCGGCACTGACCATGGTCACGGCAGTACTGATCGTGCAGTTCCTGAACTTCATTTTCCCGTGGAGTGTAGATGTCTACTCGACCTTCAATCTTATGCTGGGCGGGCTCGTCGCCCTCCTGGTAGTCGCTGAGGTCTGCCACCCGCTGAAGGAGAATAAATACCGCCAGTTCATCGTCTATCTCTGTGTCGGCCTTTTCCTTGGGGCGATTCTGCTGCTGCCGAACTTCTATGACGTCCACTCGATCTTTATGTGGTGGTCGCTGCTTCTCATTCCGCTCATGGTACTGGTGATGATGATGATCTACTGGTATTCAAGGCTTACCAACAAGCTTATGGTCCGTTTGGCCCGGGAGCAGGAGCGGCGCAATGCGTCATTTCGGTATCGCATTCAGAAATGAGATGCTTTTCATTTCTCACACATATAGTATATCACGGACCTGCGTCGCGTGAATTATGCCGATAAAGCTAAAGGGCTGTCGCATTAGACAGTGTCACCGCTATATATGGCAGACATTTGCAGATAACGTCTGCCATATGTAGTGGTGCCGCGCCTTAATGCGACAGCCCTTAATATTTCATTTTACCTTATACAGAACCGCCGAAAACGCCGGCAGCTGGATCGGTACTCCGTTCATGGAAGATGCACGCACGAGCTTGCCGCGCACTTCCTTTGTCTTTCCGCTGAATCTCTCCCAATCGGTATTCAGGATTTCTTCCAGCGTACAGGATTTTTCCGGATGCATCCAGTAGACCTCATCACGGTTCGAGAAGTTGAACAGGGCGACAACGCTGTCCTTGTTCTTATTCTTCGCATACCGCTGAATGCCGAATATATTCCGCCCGGTATCATTGATGGTGATCCAGCGGAAGCCTTCCGGCTCATAATCCATTTCGTAGAGAGCCGGGAGCTCATTGTAGACTCGCCCGAGCTCGGAAAAATAATGTCTGAATGAGTCGTGCATCGGATAATTAAGAAGAAAATAATCCGGCTCCTTCGTCTCATCCCATTCGCGGAACATTGCGATCTCATTTCCCATAAAATTCAGCGTCTTGCCCGGATGCACGAGCATGTACATGTAGAGCGCGCGTGCCTGAGGGAATTTCATCTCATATTCGCCGAATATTTTATCGATGATCGTCTTCTTGCCGTGAACGACCTCATCGTGAGACAGCGGAAGCATATGTCTCTCGTTATAGAAGTAGTGCATGGAGAAGGTCAGCTTGCCGGGAAGATCTTTTCTCTCATCCGACTGCTTCATAAAGTAATCGAGCGTATCATTCATCCAGCCGAGATCCCACTTATAGTCAAATCCGAGGCCGCCTGCCCACGCCGGCTTTGTACAGCCGGGGTAAGAAGTCGAGTCCTCCGCAATCAACATGGCAGTCGGATGCAGCTGATGGAGTCCTTCGTTCATGTTCTTCAGGAATTCGACCGAAGTCTCATTCACGCCGCGCTTCTCATCTCCCATCCAGTAAATGACCCGGCTGATCGCATCCATTCTGAGACCATCGAAATGATACTCTGACAGCCAGTAATTTGCCGCAGACTGCATGAACGTCCTGACCTCACGCCGCGCATAGATAAAGTTGCGGGTTCCCCATTCGCTGTCAGAAACGTCACTTGCGGGAAACTCATACAGCTCAGTTCCGTCATACTCCTTGAGACCGTAGTAATCATTTGCGAAATGTGCCGGGACGAAGTCGACAATCGCGCCGATTCCGGCATTGTGAAGCTTATCGACCAGTCTTTTCAGCTGAGTAGCTGTTCCGTAGCGTGACGTAGGAGCGAAGAATCCGGTCTGCTGATAGCCCCAGGACCCGTCGAACGGGTGCTCGGCGAGCGGCATGAACTCAACATGGGTGAAACCGAGTCCCCTGCAGTACTCGATCAGATCATCTGCGATCTCATCATACTTGTACCAGCCGTTAGGATCGTTCTCATTGCGTTTCCAGGAACCTACATGCATCTCAAAAATGCTCAGGGGCTTGTCATAGTTAAGGCTTCTTGATTTCATCCACGTATCGTCCGTGAAAGTATACTCGTTAATATCCCTGATGATTGAAGCAAATGCAGGGCGAAGCTCCATCCCGAATCCGTACGGATCGCAGTGTTCTATGCGTCCGAGCTTGCTGTAAATAACATACTTGTACATCTGCCCGACTTTGGCTTCCGGCACGGAAAGTACAAAGAATCCCTTCCGTTCGGCATCAGACATCGGTGCCTCCGTCCAGTTGTTGAATTCTCCGATAAGAGCTACTTTGATTGCATTCAGGGCAAATGTACGAAAGACCACGCCTCCGCCCTCAAGCGGATGTGCTCCCAAAAAATCGTATGCCTTAAATTCTTTTCCGTCATAAAACTTCTGAAAATCCATAATTCCTCCACTACGATCTTCAATCGCCCGTTCAAGAACGCCTCAGCGTTCTTGCCGCGACGTAATGTAAAAAGCCGGCTGGTATTAACCAGCCGGCAGTGTTGATCGATTATTCTTCGGCAGCTTTCTTCTTGGTTGCTCTCTTTCTGGTCGCTTTCTTCTTCACTGTTTCAACGGCCTTCTCACCTGCTTCAACAGCTTTCTCACCTGCTTCGGCCAGCTTTTCACCTGCCTCAGCGGCTTTTTCGCCTGCCTCAGCAATAGCCTCCTTGACTGCTTTCTTTCTTGACGCTTTCTTCGGAGCGTCCGTCACATA
The DNA here is from genome assembly GCA_947302185.1 of uncultured Lachnospiraceae bacterium. The sequence goes on along the minus strand of CAMYVI010000011.1, from coordinate 9,438 downwards.
ATCGAACTCGAATATCGCACATCCGTATGCCGGAAGGTCATAAGCGATAGCGTACGGCCTGTTGTCGCACTCGCCCTCTGTTGCCTTGTAGGTCTTCTTCGCTCTCTCTTCCGTTCCGCCGTATTTCGGATCCATGGAGTTCATGACCAGCTTGTAGTTTCCGAGGACCGGAACGCCGCAGCGATAATCCGGACGTGCCATCGGAGTCATGTTCAGGACGAACAGAAGATTCTTCTTGCCGTCGGAGGATTTGCGCATGAAGCTGTAGATACTGCGATCCGCGTCGTCAGCGTTGATCCATTCGAATCCGAGCGGGTCATAGTCAGTGCCGTGGAGGCACTGATATTTTGCATACATCTTCCACAGGTCACGGACATAATCGGAGAGCTTCTTGTTGAGTTCCGTCTCAAGCAGGAACCAGTCGATTTCGCGTTCCTCGCTCCACTCTCTCTGCTGACCGAATTCCTGGCCCATGAAGAGAAGCTTCTTGCCCGGGTGAGCTGCCATGTAGGTGTATGCAGCACGTAAATTGTGGAACTTGTCCTCGTAGATGCCCGGCATCTTGCTCCACATGGAGCATTTCAGGTGAACGACCTCATCGTGTGAAAGAACGAGGATATAGTTCTCACTGTATGCATAGGATGTGGAGAATGTCATCTTATAGTGGTTGCCCTTGCGGAACAGCGGATCGAGCTTCATGTACTCGAGGAAGTCATTCATCCAGCCCATGTTCCACTTCATGGAGAATCCGAGACCGTCCTCTTCAACCTTGGCTGTGACCTTCGGCCATGCTGTGGACTCCTCTGCGACCATGACGGCGCCCTTGTTCCTTCCGAGCAGGCAGGAGTTCATGTGCTTAAAGAACTCGATTGCTTCGAGGTTCTTGTTCTCACCGTATTTGTTTGCGACCCATTCTCCGTCCTTCTTGCCGTAATCAAGATACAGCATGGAGGCAACTGCGTCTACGCGCAGACCGTCGACATGGAAGAACTCGACCCAGTAGAGGGCATTTGCCATGAGGAAATTCTTAACTTCCGGACGGCCATAGTTGAAAATCTTGGTGCCCCAGTCCGGATGCTCGCCCTGACGCGGATCCTTGTGCTCATAGAGCTCCGTGCCGTCGAAGCATGCAAGACCTGCAGCGTCTTTCGGGAAGTGAGCCGGTACCCAGTCGAGGATGACGCCGATGCCCTTCTTGTGGAAGTAGTTGATCATATACTGGAAGTCATTCGGAGTTCCGTAACGGGATGTAGGTGCATAGTATCCGGTTACCTGGTATCCCCAGGAGCCGTCGAACGGATGCTCTGCGATGCCCATGAGCTCAATGTGGGTATAGCCCATGTCCTTGCAGTAGTCTGCTGCCTTCTCCGCGAATTCACGGTAGTTGTAGAAGCCTTCTTTGCCTCTTCCTGCCGTTTCCGGATGTTTCATCCATGAACCGATGTGGCATTCATAGATGACCATCGGATCGCTCTTGATATCGAATTTCTGGCGTTTCTTCATCCATGCGGAATCAGTCCATTTGAGATTGCGGAGATCTGCAATGACGGATGCTGTTCCCGGGCGGAGCTCTGCCTGATTTCCGAACGGATCGGCTTTGTAAAGATGTTCGCCCTGATAGCCGATAATGAAGTATTTGTACATCTGACCGGCTTTCGCATTGGGAATGAAGCCCTGCCATACGCCGATGTCATCTTCGTTCGTGATGATGTTGGCCTCAGTATCCCAGTCATTGAACTCACCGATAACAGATACGCGCTGTGCGTTCGGAGCCCACACTGCGAAGTAGGTTCCGTCTACTCCGTCGATGGTTGTGGGATGTGCGCCGAGCTTCTTATAAAGATCATAGTGCGTGGCGTGACCGAAAAGATACTGGTCCAGTTCTGAAAACAGATATTCATTTTCCATAGGATTACCTCTTCTTCCGCAGCAGGAGCTGCTTCTCCTTTATTTAGTGCATTATGCCGAAACTCCCCCAGATACACGGGGACATTATATGTATTATTATAAACTTAAATGGGGTGCATGTAAATGAATTTCATGCACCCCGTTTGGTGAAATTGATGATCAAATGCTATAATTTGGCGGTTTTGCCTCCGCCGGGGACGGTGTGAGCCCTGTTTGAAGTCCGATTAAAGCCCTCCCCTCCCCCTAATACTCAGGGAAACCTGAACAGCCTCTTCGCATTCTCCTCCGTCGCGTGCTCGACCTCCTCACAGCTCACACCCTTCAACTCGGCAATCGCACGCACCACATGCGGCAGATACAGAGAAGCATTCCGCTTCCCGCGGTAAGGCACCGGTGCAAGATACGGACAATCCGTCTCCAACACCAGATACTCAAGCGGCGTGTCCGCCACGACCTCCTTGAGCTTTTTCGCATTTTTAAATGTCACAACGCCCCCGATTCCCAGGTAAAATCCCAGTTCCCGGGTATATATCCGCGCCTGTTCCACCGAATAGGAATAGCAGTGCATGACTCCTTTGCGCTCTGCCGGTCCCGCATCTCCGACACGGGCAGGCACTGTTCCGTGCAGCTCTTCCCACAGAGACCCTTTACCGTACATTTCCCGCACGATATTCAATGTATCCGCAGCGGCCTCTCTGGAATGTATCACAACCGGTTTTCCGCACTCCTGTGCCAGTCGGATCTGTCTCCGGAAGGCTGCCATCTGCAGTTCCTTCTCCTCCTTATTCCAGTAATAATCAAGTCCTATCTCTCCGACTGCGAGAACCTTCGGATTCCTCATATCCTCCCGGAGTTCATCGAGCAGCTCATCCGTGAGATCTCCGATTTCATCCGGATGCAGACCCATAGCGCCGTAAACAAAGTCATACCGATTTATCAGGCCGCGGATTTTCGGCAGGCTCTCTTTCGTAGACCCGACATCCAGCACAAAACCGATATTGTTCTCCTGCAGCGAACCGATGATCTCCTCGCGATCCGAGTCAAAAGCTTCATCATCATAATGTACATGTGTATCTATTATCATATGCTCTCCCTGTAAGTTCGAGGAAAATGCATGCTTTTCCTCTCCTCACCCCGTGTAATCTGTGTGTACGGCCAGTCCGACATCTGCGCCGCAGCCTTTCTCGCAAAAATCCAGTTATCCCGCAGCCGTTAGGTTGCGAAACAACTGGATCTCATTTTCAGTACTATGTATCCCGCCGTCTATGGCAGAGGGGATTCACTCACGAAATCTCCGATCCCGCCGGGAACTCTTTCTTCTCCGGCGTCATCAGCGAGAGATTCCCGTCCGGATCCTCAGCACAGAGAATCATGCCCTGGCTCTCAAGTCCTGCCATCTTTCTCGGTGCAAGATTCACAATGACCATGACCTTCTTGCCGATCATATCTTCCGGCGCATATTTCGGACGCAGACCGGAGCAGATCTGAACGGTCTCATTCGGTCCGATCCTGACTTGTGAGCAGAGAAGCTTCTTGGACTTCTTCACGGCTTCGCAGGCAATGATCTCGCCGACGCGGAACTCGCATTTTGCAAAATCATCATATGTGCAGATTTCCTTATGCTCAATTTGCGCTGCCTCGGTCTTCTCCTCAGCCTTTTCTTCGACCTTTTCTTCAGCCTTCTCCTCAGTCTTCGGTGCAAGCGCGGCTTTCTGTGCTTCCTCGATCACCTCGACCTGCTTCAAGACGTCTTCGACCTTCATTCTTGCAAATAAGATCTCCGGCTTATCTGTGACCTTATTGCCCGACGGATAATTACCGACATGTGTAAGCTCGTCAAGATCTACCGGCGATGCGTTGATCTGTGCAAATATCTTCTCAACTGTCTCAGGCATGAAAGCAGAAAGGAGAGTGGCTCCTGTCGTGATTCCGTCAAGCAAATTGTAAAGCACGGTCGCCAGACGGTCCTGTGCAGCCTCGTCTTTCGCAAGTTTCCACGGCTCAGTCTCATCGATGTATTTGTTGCATCTCTTGAAGAGGTTGAAAATGTCCGTAAGCGCATCCGCCACATGCAGACGCTCCATATGTTTCTCTACCTTGCCTACGGCAGCCGTCATATTTGCATGAAGATCATCATCGATACCCTGATCATCAACTACGCCTCTGTTCTCGGCCACGCCGCCGAAATACTTGTTGCTCATTGCGATCGTCCGGTTGACAAGGTTGCCCATAGTGTTGGCAAGCTCGGAGTTCATGCGCTCTACCATCAGCTCCCAGGAGATGACGCCGTCATTTTCAAACGGCATCTCATGAAGCACGAAGTAACGGACAGCGTCGACGCCGAAAATTCCCGCCAGATCGTCCGCATAGATGACATTGCCCTTGGACTTGCTCATTTTTCCGCCGCTCTGGAGAAGCCACGGATGGCCGAAGACCTGCTTCGGAAGCGGAACGTCCAGAGACATAAGGAAGATCGGCCAGTAAATTGTATGGAAACGGATGATATCCTTGCCGATCAGGTGAAGATCTGCCGGCCAGTACTTCATGAAGCGCTCAGAGTGGTTGCCGTCCGCGTCATATCCGATTCCCGTGATGTAGTTGGTCAGCGCATCCAGCCATACGTAGGTGACATGTTTCGGATCGAAATCTACCGGGATCCCCCATGTGAAGGATGTTCTGGAGACACAGAGATCCTGCAGGCCCGGGAGAAGGAAGTTGTTCATCATCTCGTTCTTGCGGGATTCCGGCTGAATGAATTCCGGGTGCGTATTGATGTGCTCGATCAGACGATCGGCATATTTGCTCATTTTAAAGAAGTAGGCTTCCTCGGAAGCAGGGGTGACCTCCCCTCCGCAGTCCGGACATTTTCCGTCAACAAGCTGTGACTCCGTGTAGAAAGATTCACAGGCTGTGCAATACATTCCCTCGTAAGAGCCCTTGTAGATGTCGCCTTTTTCATACATCTTGCGGAACATCTTCTGGACCTGCCTCTCGTGGTCTTCATCCGTTGTGCGGATGAACTTGTCATAAGAGGTGTTCATGAGGTCCCATATTCTGCGCACTTCCCCTGCTGTCTTGTCGACATAGGCTTTCGGAGTGACGCCGGCTTCATTTGCCTTATTCTCGATCTTCTGACCATGCTCATCCGTTCCGGTCTGGAAGAAGACATCATAGCCTTCCTGGCGTTTAAAACGGGCGATGGCGTCGGCCAGAATGATTTCATACGTATTTCCGATATGCGGCTTGCCTGAGGTGTAGGCGATGGCCGTCGTGATGTAGTATTTTCCTCTGTCTTTCATTCTGCGCTCCTCCTCTTAAGAAAACGGTAGGTTTTCTTTCGTAAATCATACATAGCTTCAATCATACTATCTTTTCCGCTATTGTGCAAGCGCCACTAATCGGGGACGGTTCTTAACCGCTAAGAACCGTCCCTGACTGGTTAAGAACCGTCCCCAATCGTTAAGAACCGTCCCCGACCGGCCACCCGACGCCAAAAAAGAGCGTGACCCCCATGGTCACGCCCCCTCTCAATACACCTTCATTATATAAGTGGTCTCCCCGTCCGAGTAAGCCACCTGGCCGATACTCTGAAGCAGAGCGTCATTCAGATCCGGATACTTCTGCCGCTCCAGCTGACCGATATAAATGTACTTTATATCGTACTTCCGTATCAGCTGCCGCACCGTCTCCTCATCCGTCGACGTATAAATCGTCTGCGCATCGGACACCCTGGCATTCAGCGCATCCGTGTCGTTTCGCCACAGCCACTCGTGTACATACCATCCGAGCACCGTCGGAAGCCCCGTAGCCACCGACACTCTCTGATAATCGGTATAACTGTCGCCCGGTGCCTCAAGCACCACGGGCCGCCCCGTCACAGTATTATTCAGCCAGCTGATAGCATCAAAATCCGTACTCATCGATTCATCCACGAACACTGACGCATCCGTGCTGATTCTGTCATTACTCTTAAGAACATTTCCGAACCAGGAATTAATGCTCTTGAAAATATAACCCGCCGTGAACACGACAAGAACCAACGCAACAATCGAAAATACCCTTCCGGCTCTCCGCCCGCGAAGATAACATCTCTCGATCACATACCCCATCATCATCCCGAACAGGATGAACGCCTGATATGTCAGCTTGAACATGGTATTTGCGCGGTAATGCTCGCCCCCGTAAATATCCTTCACGTAAATCACTTCCGGCATGAGAATAAGCCCGAGCGCGCAAAGCCCGATAAGAATCACCGCCAGATCCGGCAAGTGCAGTCCGAACAGCACTCTGTCATCATCCGGAGAGTCCTCTATCATCGGTCCCGAATTAAGCTCCCGTTTTTTCTCCTCCCCGGAATCGTTCTTCCGAAGTGTCGGGAAGGAAAATGCCCTATCCGCTCTCTTCGCCCCTCTATCCGGCTTAGCCGTCTTATCTCTCACCGCTGTCTTTGCGGCCTTCACGTCTGCTGCCTTTACATCTTCATGGAGCATCCTGTCCGGACCGGTCGGCAAACCTGCCCAAACCCTCCGCTCATTCTCTCCGGCCTGTCCTCTCTCATCTTTTAGGAGTATGCTTTCACCGACGGCCGACGGGTTCTTATCCGATGCCGCGCTTATATCTCCGGCCGCTTCTATCTCATCCTTTCGGGCAATACCTTCGCCACCCTCCGACGGGCTCTCACCCAATACAGGTCCCGGCTCTCCGACCGGACCGGCCACCGCCCGCGTCGCCTTGCTTCTCTCTATCTGCTCAAGCACGATCATAATTAAAAAGCCCGAAAAGACCGCAATCGGAAGGCCCCACAGGACCATGAACTGATAGAACACGGTATGCGTTGTGCAAAGACCGATCTCTGAAGAAATCTGGTCGAAATTCATCGTGAACGGCAGACAGGCTATATAACCTATGACAAATGCCTCCGCCGCCTGGCCGGCCATCACCACCGCAAATCGAACAAGATCGTCCTTATACTTCCACAGATTCATGAAAAAGACAATTGAACCGCAGACAACAAAATAAATCGGGAAATCCCAGAAATTTGTGAACCGGAAGATTCCGGTAAAGAAACCGATCAGAATAATTTCCGGCTGCGCCAGGATTTCAATAAGCAGTGACTGTGTAGTCAAACGTTCATGCTTACCGGAAGTTTTCGAACTTGCCAGCACTTTCTGCGCATACGCATATGCGATAGCCGTGACAGCGACCACAAATAAAATATCAAGATAATGTGCATGCAAATCACCCAGCACCGTCGAATACGCAGGATACTCGTGAATCGTCTTATCAGGCAGATCCGGATCGTACCCTATATACCTCGTTGAATCAGGAAACCAGTAATTGTACTCATCTCCTCTGGCGCTGTACACAAGCGGCTTAATGATTCCGTAAATAACGTAATGAAAATTTCCGCAGAAAGCGACCGCCCATCCGGCAATAAATGCCGACACCCACGGCGCTTCCTTACCCTTCCTGCCGAACCGGTCCCGCATCAGCTGCCAGACCAGTGAAAACGGCGCGCAAAATGAAAATGAAGCAATCAAAGCACGCATAACATTGTAACCGACGCCTACGTTGATACCTGTCAGCTTGATCATCCAGGACGTTACATACTGCCCGCCGTAATAATAATTGATCGGTTCCCCCGAATACCACATATCCTCGAACGGCATCCAGAGCGACCGCATCATGGATGTCAGGAAACCGTAATCCATGAACTTCTCCGTTCCGTAAGCTTCCGGCTTGAATCCTATGATCCAGACCCAGATCAGGTATACGGCCAGAAACAGCACTTCCTCGACAGCGATCAGAATATAATCGGCGTCGCTGAATACAGATTCCATATTCAGGCGGAAAAACATCATTATATTAAGCGCAATCAAAATGACCGTTACAATCAGAAGATTCGTCTGGACAAATTTCAGCACATGCATGCTATTCAGCCAGAAAAAAACCATCGAAGAAATCAGAATACCTATCGATTTTGAGAAAATCCAGCCCCGATCCCGAAAATTCCGAAAGACCAGTCCGGTGAGCGGCATGAAACCGAGGCCCAGAACAGCTGTGAACAGCCACCAAACAAATATACTCACAGATTTATTCCTTCCTACTCAATTTGTTTACGGTTAAGATACTCATCAGTCAGATGAATTCTTTTCCGTTTGTTATTTCTGCAAATCTTTCATTATAACTTCATTTACGTACAACTTTCGGAACCGCTTCGCGGATCCGTGTTTTATCCTGACGGCTCATCCATACGAAATCTTTCCCGCGCCGACTATCACTACAGTATACCTTTTTTCCTTATATCTATCAAGAAAACAAATTATGAGATTGAATCTCAGTTAGCATTGGCTATTCTCACATTATGTGTTATCGTGTACTTGTAATCAGAAATCAACGTGCCGATTGATTCTGTTGACGCACCATTTTGGCAAATGTCCGTCAGAGTCGAAAGGTACGGAGAGAGGCAGAGGCATTTGTCTCATTTTATTTTTTATAAAGGAGATATGTTATGGCAAAATGGGTATGTTCAGTTTGTGGTTATGTTCATGAAGGTGACACTCCTCCGGAAAAGTGCCCGGTATGTAAAGTTCCGGCTGAAAAGTTCGTAAAGCAGAGCGAGGAGATGACATGGGCTTCCGAGCATGTAGTCGGCGTTGCATCTGACGTTCCGGAAGATATCAAGGCTGACCTTCGCTCCAATTTCGAAGGCGAATGCTCAGAAGTCGGTATGTACCTCGCAATGGCACGCGTCGCTTTCCGCGAAGGCTATCCGGAAGTCGGTCTCTACTATGAGAAAGCAGCTTTCGAAGAGGCTGAGCATGCAGCTAAATTCGCAGAACTTCTCGGCGAAGTCCTTACAGACAGCACAAAGAAGAATCTGCAGATGCGCGTAGATGCTGAAAATGGCGCAACCGCCGGCAAGACTGATCTCGCCAAGAGAGCAAAAGCCCTCAACCTCGATGCGATCCATGATACAGTTCATGAGATGGCTCGCGATGAGGCTCGTCACGGCAAAGCTTTCAAGGGTCTGCTTGACAGATACTTCGGCTAATAAACGTTTTACGAAGTGGGTGCTTCTCCCATTGAAATAAACCAGTTTTCGGATAAAGCATGACTATGGCAGGGGAGCAGAAATGCTCCCCTTATAATAGAATTAAGAAAGGAAAATTTCAAATGGCAAACAAATACGCGGGAACAAAGACAGAAAAGAATCTCTGGGATGCTTTTGCAGGCGAATCCCAGGCTCGCAACAAATACACATACTTCGCTTCTCAGGCCAAGAAATCCGGCTATGAACAGATTGCTTCTATCTTCCTTGAGACAGCAGACCAGGAGAAAGAGCATGCAAAAATGTGGTTCAAAGAGCTCGGCGGAATCGGCGATCTCGAATCCAATCTGGCAGCAGCTGCAGCAGGTGAGAACGAGGAATGGACAGATATGTACGTCCGTATGGCTAAAGAAGCTGAGGAAGAAGGCATCAAGGAACTCGCTGCAAAGTTCCTTCTGGTCGCCGGTCTCGAGAATAGA